>JBARBI010000358.1:0-3146 GCA_049792875.1 Candidatus Sulfotelmatobacter sp. | reverse complement strand
CGTGGCGGCGGACGGCGGCGTCGCGGGCAGGCGTCGGTCGAGCTGGCGCTGAGTCTGCCGCTGTTGCTGATGATGTTCCTGGTAGTGGTGGAAACCGGCCGCGCATTCTACGTCGCGATTTCGGTCGCCAACGCGGCGCGGGCCGGGGTTCAATACGGTTCGCAGAACCTGTCGACCGCTGCCGACAATGCGGGGATGCAGTCAGCGGCGGCCAACGATGCGCCGAATCTCACCGGCATGACGGCGGTCGCGACTCATTTCTGCAAATGCTCCGACGGCACGGCGTCGACCTGCCTGGCGACCGATTGCGCCGGCAGCCATCGGCTGCTGTACACGCAGGTCAATACCAGCGCGTCGTACACGCCGCTGATCAATTTCATGGGAATCCTGCCGCCGATTACCGTGCCGGGCAAAGCAATCATGCGCGTAGTTCAATGAAGCGCGGCGGCCTCAAGCAATGGTGGCGGCGATTGCGTGATGCGGCGCGCCGATCGCATCCGGCACAGGCGGTGGCCGAGTTCGCGCTGGTGCTGACGCCGTGTCTGGCGCTGTTTTTCGGCGTGATCAACTTTGCGCTGGCGCTCTACAGTTACGATTTCGTTTGTTACAGCGCACAGCAGGCGGTCCGGTATGCAACGGTCCACGGCTCGACGGCAACCACAGTGGTGTCCGCGACCGACGTTCACAACTATGTGAACTCGTTGGTGGTCGGCGTGCTGAAGACGAGTTCGCTGACCGTCAACACGACCTGGTCTCCAAACAACAAGCCCGGGAGCATCGTGACCGTGGTGGTCAGCTACAATTTCCCGCCGCTGACAAGCCTGGTTTCGTCGGTCACGATCCCGCTGACCCGCACCGCCGCGATGGTGATTACGCAGTAGGGATCGCGGTTTGATCACGAGCTCGGTTGTCGTTCTTCGCGTTGCACTGGATGGTGGAAATTTCCGCAACCAGCGGTCACTTGACCGATGATCAGGAAACTCAGGAAGGTGGCAGGGGCTCCTGCGGAGCTGCTCGCTGCATCATTTGTTCCGCCACCGCTTGCGGAACTAGCGTGATGCCGCCTTGGCCGAAGGCGCCCTCAGCACGGCCGGCACCGCTGACGAATGATGGCACGGCGGGCGCACCGATGCCGACATCTCTAGAGCTGATCCCGCCGACGTGCAGGTAGACCGTCTGGCCGGGTTGCACGTTGACCGGAACGGTGCCAGGGCCTTGGGCGCGCGTTCCTGATCCGGCGGAGAAGTTGTGGGCGCCGGGGCGTATGGTCACCTTGGCGTAGTGTCCCCCGTTCATCATCGCGATCACCTGGTCACCGTCCTGCACCGAGAGCTTCGCATTGGCAAAGTCCGTATCAACGATGACTGCGATAGCGGACGCGGCGTCGGCCGGATAGCTCGGCGGTGTCGACTGCCCGCCGCATCCGAGGAGCGCGGTGAGCGCGGCAACCATCACGAAAGTGTGGAGTTTCATTTTTCTCGGAATTTTTTTGAAACCCTGATTGAGACTCACACGACACCAAGCCGTTTGCAAACTCGAAGTTCGGCGAAGTCGCGGCAGTAAAAGCGAGGCCAGTATGACCCGCACCGCCGCGACGGTGATTACGCAGTAGCATGACGTCCCGCAAATATCTTTAAGAACGGAGCCCTAACCCTGGCCCCTTCCCCAGCAAAGGGGAAGGGGATTTGAAGTAGCTATTCCGCCACGTCCTATCCCCCTCACCCCCTTTCCCGCGGGAAAGGGGGAACAGAAGCTTCGCTGAGACTTGAAAGCGCGGTGGGTGGCTGTTCCATAACGAATCGAACCTAGACCATTTGTTTGTGGGACACGACACTAGCGATCGAAAAACATCTTGAGCAATTAATCACATCATGATATGATGAGTTAAATAGAGAAGCAAAACTGGCGACAGTCAATGAAGGCCAGACCCGACTATGAACTGGAAACGCTTCTGGAGCTTGATGGCTTCGAGTTCGACTTCGCTAAGAAATACGTCGTCAAATTCGAAGCGCGCCGGGTTGCGGCTACGAAGGGCCGCCCATCGGGGATCAAATATAGCCTCACGCTGCACGACCCAAAGAGAAAGAGGATTTACGGAATCGATAACGCGCACAAGACGGGACGGCGGCGCGAATTTGACCATCGCCATCCGCATCGATCCGCCAGGCTCGTCGTCTACGAATATCGCGGCCCGGCGGACCTGCTTGAAGACTTTTTCGGGGAAGTCGAGCGAATCCTGAAAGAACGAGGTGTCCTGTGAAGAAGCGCACGCGAAAGCCCGGGACCTTCAAGACGGGAAGCTTTCGGGAATTCAAAGAATTTACGCTTGCCGTGGTGCGAGGGAAACGCAAGGTAGATCCGAGGGATCCCAAAATCTGGGTCGAAGCGATTGACTCCTCGGAACAGAGAGCCACTCAGATTCAATTCCAGTCGCTGGAAGCTGGTGTCAAGCTTCTGTCGCCGAAGAACCGCGCTCTGTTGCGCACGATCGCAGATCGGCGGCCGAAATCGGTCAGCGAACTTGCCATTCTGACCCACCGCGCTGAACAGAACCTTCTGCGGACCCTACACAAGATGTCGGAGGCGGGCCTCGTTCGCCTCGATAGAGGCGAGGGCCGCTCCTACCAGCCTGTCGTGACAGCGCGAACAGTCCATTTCGAAATCGACCTTCTGGGTTGAGCAGCTTCAGAAATAGATCGGATCGACGTACAGGCCATGGTCTTGACTGTCAGGCGGTTCAGCGATTCCCGGAGTCCACATGTTGAACGGCTCGACCTCGCGTGCGAGGGAGCGAAGGACCTCTACTCCTGGCGATGACGGCGAGCTGAAAATCGACAGTGTGTCCATGCCGCTTTTGTGAATCCATCCGCACGCGGCCCGCAGCAGTGCTTCGAACTCGCGCTCCGCGCCGGGCTTGAATGCGTAATCGAGCACCACTCCGCGCAGAGATTCTGTGCGCACGCCGTTGGTCTCTGACACTACCCTCAGCGATTTGCCGGCCGGCCACACACCGACAATCGCGCCGTCGGTCATCCATACTTTGTCCCACGAATATAGTTCGGGCGCGCGTTCCATCCGTGCGCGCAGAGACTCGACGGTGTACGGCACGTACATCTCCTCGCGTCCGTGAAACGAGTTCAGCAACT
>JBARBI010000357.1:0-1858 GCA_049792875.1 Candidatus Sulfotelmatobacter sp. | reverse complement strand
CCGGTAGTTTTGCGCGTGATAATCGCGAGTTTCAGGTCGAAGCAGGCACCTTCTTTACGAGTCTCGAGGACCTGCGTCAGGTCGTGGTCGGGGTTCACGCCGGACGCCCCGTCTACTTGCGTGACGTAGCGGAGAAGCTTGAGGACGGCCCCGCCGAAGCAAACACCTACGTGCTGTTTGCCAATGCTCGCGGTGGCCCAGGACAGACAGCTGGCGCGGAATATCCCGCGGTAACTATCACGCTTTCCAAGCGCAAAGGCACGAACGCTACCGACATTTCCGAGCGCGTGCTCGATAAGATTAGTGCCCTGCGCGGCTATGTACTTCCCAGCGACCTGAGCATCACGGTCACACGCAACTATGGCGAGACCGCCAAGGACAAATCCGACGAACTCCTCAAACACCTGCTGATCGCAACGTTGTCGGTCACTTTGCTGATTGCACTGGCGCTGGGCTGGCGGGAGTCGGGCGTCGTACTTCTGGCAGTGCCAGTCACGCTCGCTCTCACGCTCGCCGTGTTCTACCTGTATGGCTACACCTTGAACCGAGTCACATTGTTCGCGTTGATCTTTTCCATCGGCATCCTCGTCGACGACGCCATCGTCGTGGTCGAGAATATCGTGCGCCATTTTCGGTTGCCGGAAAGCCGAGGGCGATCCTTATCTGAAGTTGCGGTCGAGGCGGTGGACGAAGTTGGCAATCCCACGATTCTTGCCACATTTGCAGTCATCGGCGCGATCCTGCCCATGGCCTTCGTGCGCGGCCTGATGGGTCCATACATGCGGCCGATTCCAGTGGGAGCGTCGGCGGCCATGTTGTTTTCGCTGATTGTCGCATTCGTGGTCTCTCCGTGGGCGGCATTGAGGCTGCTTAGGAAACACTCGGGCGGTAGTGAACGTTCGGGGCAGGAGATCGAAGGTTGGACCACTCGCCTGTACCGCCGGATGATGAACCCGCTCATCCGCGACGCGCGACGCCGCTGGATGTTTCTTGGTGGTGTCGTGTTGTTGCTGCTCGCGGCGGTCACTTTTGTCCCGTTGAAGTGGGTGCGCGTCAAGATGCTCCCCTTCGACAACAAGAGTGAGTTCCAGGTCATCATTGACATGCCCGATGGCACGCCACTGGAACAGACGACTCGCGTGGCGCAAGCCCTGGGGCAGTATCTCGGCCAGCAGCCTGAGGTCATCAATTATCAGATTTATGCCGGAACCTCCGGTGCTTACAACTTCAACGGCCTCGTTCGCCATTACTTCTTGCGCAATCAACCCAATCAGGCTGATATCCAGGTGAATCTGCTCTCGCGCCACGAGCGCAAGGCGCAGAGCCACGAGATCGCACGACGACTGCGGCCTGAGTTGGACAAGATCGCCGCGCCCTTCGGTGCGCGCATCAAGGTAGCGGAAGTCCCGCCTGGTCCGCCCGTATTGCAAACTCTGGTCGCCGAGGTTTACGGACCTGACTACAAAGGACAGATTGAACTGGCGGCGCAGATCAAGAAGGTCTTTCAGCAAACGCCAGGTGTCGTGGATGTGGACTGGTACGTCGAAGACCCGCAAACCAAGTACGACATGAAAGTGGATCTGGACAAGGCCGCCCTCCACGGCATTTCACCCGCCGATGTAACGCGCACTCTGCAGGTCGGGCTCGGTGGAGCAAACGCGGGATTGCTTCACGATCCCCATTCACGCGAGGACATCCCTATCGAAGTGCGGCTGGCGCGCCCGGATCGCTCTGGAATTGAAGAACTTGGCAACCTGAAGCTGCCGACGCCTTCCGGTGGGCAAATCGCTCTGCAGGAAATAACGAACCTTCAACAAACGACGATTGATACCAGCGTGGATCGCAAGAATCTCCAGCC
>JBARBI010000356.1:0-34689 GCA_049792875.1 Candidatus Sulfotelmatobacter sp. | reverse complement strand
GATGTCCACAGTGTAAAGGTCCCAAGCAACTTGCTAATCCCGCCTTCGGCGCATACTCTCAGAACAGGCCTGTTTTGCGGCTGTAAAGGGAGAACATCTGACACACGACGAAATGAAGGCTTCTTACGTTGTGATCCGCCACAACGTCCGAACGTACGAATCGGCGGGGGTGGTCGAGGTCGTCAAGGGACGAACCAACGCGGAGTCCACCTTGAAGAAATTCGAAAACAACCAAAGTTCTGCCGATCGGCATGAAGGCTGGCGCTACTTCCTTGAAAAAAGCACTTTGAAGGCGGGCACGGACCCGGCCGAAGCTACCGAGCTTCGTCAGGCGGAACTCGAAAACCGCGAGTCCAAAGCCGCGCAAGAGGGCGGCGCCAACGGGGGCGGAACGCCGAGATGAGTGGAGTCCCGCGGCAATTCGCTTGCTAAGTTCGCGCCTTGCGGCGTAGCATTCTTCTGTGCGTTAGACCGAGTCGGTCGTGAGCAGTTCTCGCCTAATCAGCAAGCACCTGCCTAGCCGTACCTCCGAATCTCTCCAGCGTAAATTGATTGAAAGGAACACCGTATCAACATGGCAGAACAAGGAACAGTCAAGTGGTTTAATGACGCCAAGGGCTATGGCTTTATCAGCCGGCAAAATGGCGAGGATGTTTTTGTGCACTTCTCAGCGATCCAGGCGGGCGGCTTCAAGAGCCTGCAGGAGGGCCAGACGGTGCAATTCGACGTGACCAAGGGCCCCAAGGGCTGGCAGGCTGAGAACGTCCAGCCGCTCTAAGCTCATCCTCTAATGCGAAAGCGATCTCTCCAGGGAGATCGCTTTTCAGCTTCCGCCGATTCGTGTCGCGGTATTGCTTCGGGTATACCGCGCCCCACGTTTGCGGTCGCGCCCTTATACTCTTGCTGAAATACTTGCTATTGGATGGCGCAGCGCTTTCATCGCTGCGATAAGCCCTTTTTGTTTGGTGAGGGCTCTAGCCCCTGAGGTTCGTCGTCCACACATAACGCGGCTCCCCCGGCAATTCCCGCGTCTGCCCCATAGTGAGCCATTACTAGGGGAATCTCGGAAGCATGCGGGTTCACGCACCAACTCGGAAGACGGTTCCTGATTTCATCGAAAAGCGGGTTCAGCATCACTGCCACACCGCCACCCATGACGAGAACATCGGGGTCAAGTAAATCGACGATGTTGCCGAGCCAAGGCGCTAAAACATCGACTGTCTCCAGGAGAATTTCCCGCGCCAACGGATCGCCAGCAACATACGCCTGGCCCACCAATTCGCTGGTGACGTCGGCCATCTTTCCTTTCGCGAGATCGAGCATTGTGGACTGAGAAGGTTCGCGGACCAGTTTGGCCCGTGCCCGTGCCCCAATCGCCGGTCCCGCAGCCAGTACTTCGATGCATCCGCGTTTGCCGCACCCGCAAAGCGGTCCGTGATAATCGATGCTCACATGGCCGCCCTCGCCCGCCGAACCGGTATTACCGTGGTAGATCCGTCCATCCAGAACAATTCCGGTGCCAATTCCGGTTCCAATCGTAGCGTAGAACACATAGCGGAATCCGCGCGCAGCACCCCAACGCGTTTCTGCGAGCGCGGCCGCGTTCGCGTCGTTGTCCAGTCTGACCGGGAGACCGTACTGGTTCGCGATCTTCGAGGCCAGCGGAAAATTCCGCCAGCAGGGAAGATTGGGAGGATTCAAAACGATACCCGTTTTTGGGTCCAGAGGCCCCGGTGCGCAGATCCCGATACTTTGCAGTCCGCCTTCAGACAACGCTGGGGATGAAAGGGAAGCAATCGCCCCTGTGACCGCCTGCAGGGCCGCCTCCGCCGTGCCGTTCGCCGTCATCGGCTGGCGCCTCTGCGCGATTATCGTGCCGTCGCGGTCCACGAACCCAACCGCGACTTTTGTTCCGCCAATATCGACGCCGAGAACGGGACCAAAAGGCTTGACGTCTGCCTTCATTTGGCCGTCGCCGCCATCTGAGGCAAACTCGAAAACTGCACCTTGATGGTCTTAATCTCGTACGGCTTTGTGTGCAGGGTAACTCCTCCGTTGCGCACGGACAGGCTCCCAGTCGGCTTCTCCATAAGATCGGCCTCTACCGCCGACTCTGCTCCCTCAGGAAGCTGAATCGTAACCTCACCGTCCTTGCCGGCCCATTCATAGTAGCGCAGAACCAGCGCGTTCTCGTCCTCCGCTTTCTTCACGGCGGTAACGATTATGTTGTCCGGTTGCACCTGCAGGAAGGAGTGCTCGGCCGCGAGCGATCCCTGATGCTTTTCGATGGGCAGAGAAATCAGTTTATAGTTCAGTTCGTAACCCTGGCGGACCGTGAGCGCATCCCTCCACCCTCCACCGTGCGGATACAGCGAGTAGGTAAACTCGTGATGCCCCTCGTCGGCGTGCGGGTCCGGCCACTCCGGCGACCGCAGCAGCGACAAGCGAAGCACGTTTCCCTTCGCGTCGTATCCGTATTTGCAGTCGTTGAGCAGGCTGAGTCCGTGTCTGGCGTCTGAAATGTCCGCCCAGCGGTAAGCTGGAACTTCAAACTGTGCCAGTTCCGCGGGCGTATTGCGCGTCGTAGGACGCTCCACCGACCCAAAGGGAATTTCGTACGTAGCCTTATCACTATGCGCGCTGATCGGGAACGCAACTTTCAGCAGAATGTGTTTTTCCTTCCACTCCACCTGCATCTTCACGTCGACTCGAGGGACTCCAACGTAGAGGGTTATGTCCCGCACAAAGGTTGAGTGTTGAAAATGATTCGTAACGTGGATCACTGCCCGCAGCGGCCCAGTCTCCACAAGTTTGACTTCATCCGCCTTGTCCAGATCCCAGTGTTGCTTCTCGAAATCCGCGTCGATATTCCACGCGTCCCACTGCTTGGGTTTGTCGACGAAGGTCTGCAGCAGATTGCCGCAGGTGGAAGTCCTGGGTCCGCCGGTGTCGGTTTCTGCAGGAGCCAACGACTCAGTCCCGCTACGTTTGTCGAACAAACTGGTCATGCACCCGGTCACTGGGTCGATCTTCACGCGGAGGAACTCGTTCTCCATCCCGCCTGGGAACGCCTTCAGAAGGGAATGCACTGGCGGTGCACTCCCGGCCGGGCGCACGAAGTACGTCTGATATCCAAGTGCTGGTGTATGGGTCAGCAATAAGAGTCGCGTGCGGTGAGTCTCTGCATCGACGGAAAGCAACTGCGATTCGGCCACGTTGCCGGTTGAATCCACAACCTCAATCTGCCGGGCCGGAGCGGGCAGCTGCACCTCCACCTCCGTCACTTCCGTTCGCGGCCACGACAGGGAATTAAAGACCAAGGCCGGCACTCCCTCGCCCTGCGTGTTGACGTGCGCGGCGATCTCGCGGAGCGCTCCCATTGTGAAGTCACTTGCAGTGCGATCCACATTCTCCAGATTGCGTTTTGCGTCCAGATAGTTCACTGCGATCCCCGAGCCTGGCATGATGTCGTGGAAGTGGTCAAACAGCAAGTTCTTCCAGGCCTGTTCCATTCCATCCTGCGGATAGGGGCGCCCGTAGAGGGAAGCTAGGGAAGCGAATTTCTCGGCGTTGAGCACTCGTTCTTCGGTGCGCCGGATCCTGCGCTTGGTTTCGGCCTGCGTCGTGAACACTCCCCGGTGATACGCGAAGTAGAGTTCTCCATCCCAGGTGGGAACCTGCATGCCCGGAAGTTTCTTCTCCATGTCGCCAAAGAAGTCACGCGCGAAACTGAACTCGAGCCTTGGATATACCGATTCCGGAGCTCTCAGCTGCTCGGCATGATCCAGCATGATGCGGGTCGGCCCGCCGCCGTGATCGCCGACTCCATAAAGGTGCATCATTTCGGGTTGTTGAGGAATGCTCTTGCCGTAGATCGAGGGCATCCAGATCGATAGATCGGTCGCAAGCGCCTCCGCATCGATGCCGCCGGCGTAGTCATGCGGGAAATACGTCAGCAGCCGACTGCCATCCGGGGCCTGCCACCAGAACAGTTTGTAGGGAAAAGTGGTGAACTCATGCGCCCAGAGCAGCTTCTGGGTGACGAAATAGTCCATGCCCGACTTTTTGTAGATCTGCGGGAGCTGGTAGTTGTATCCGAACGAATCCGGGTTCCATCCGATCTTCACATCCACGCCGAAATTCTTTTGAAAATAACGCTTGCCCACCAGAATCTGGCGGACCAACGATTCTCCGTCCGGCATATTCAGATCGGGTTCCACCCACATGCCGCCGATGATCTCCCACCGGCCTTCTTTCACGCGCTTCTCGATTTGCTCAAACAGGTCGGGATATTTCTCCTGCATCCATTCGTACGTTCGCGCGGACGACATCGTGAACTTGAGGTCTGGATACTCGCGCATCAGATCAAGCACGCTCTGAAACGTGTTGCGCACGACCTCGACGGTCTCCGTCCACGGCCACAGCCAAGCCATGTCAATGTGCGAATTGCCAACGATCCGGATGTTGAACTGCTGCAGCCACGGCTTGAGCCCCTGGAGCTTAGCTTGAGCCTGCCGAAGCGAAGCATCAAAGCCAGCCTGATCCCCTCTGCCGAGCGGCCCAAAGTCAATTGCCTTGAGCGCCGCCTCGAGCTGCTGTTGACGCTCGGGCTTACCGGCTTCGTAGGCGGTAATGACGGGACGAGCCGAAAGAAGCTCCACCCGCAGAAAGGAGGGGTCGGGGCGAGCGTGCGGTGGTTCAATTGTGATCTCGCTGTGAACGAACTCGGACTTCTGCTCGTCTCCTGCCACCACCCTGACGGCGACCAGGAATTTCTGGCCCGGTTCCGCGTTCTCACTCAGAACCATGGGCAGAATATCGTCGGCACTTCCGCGATAAAGAATCGCTCCGTTCGAGAAGATCGTGATCCTGAGGTCTTCCGAACTCCTGAATCGCAGATCAAGGGACACCCGCGACCCCTGAGTAGCATAGCCGTTGATCTTCTCTGGAATCTGGATCCATCGGCGAAACACCCGGGTCCCCGACCAGTGCTCCTCGTTCGCATCCCCGCCGCGCGGCCCCGGCACGTTCTTCACCGTGAGCAGGCTCCAGTCGGCGTCATTCAAACCAGGATCTTCAGGATGGGGAACGTCGGTGTGAAAACGCCACTCTGCCTCACTCTCACGAGTGAGAGCCTCTAACCGGTCCAGCGTCGACTTAAACGGATCGGGGTCGCTGGAGGTCTGGGATAATCCGAAAACGGTTGGAAGGATAATAACGAGTAATAAGAAAATGGAGGAACGCTTCATCGAGAACGCACCTTTTCTGGTCAGACTGCGACCTCGGTCCGTCTGCAAAGGGACCAACGATTATCACTCAACAGTCGTTTGCGTGTGTAAGTTGTTGATTCTACAGCGTGGTCAGCCTGCCCGGATGCATCCCTGCAAAAATTCTGATTCCTTCCATCCAAATTATGAATCGAAGGTGTTACGTAAGATGGTTGACGGGGCGAGCCCTTCAACCTAGAATCCATACTCGAATGTCAGATAGCTGCAATCTTCGCGCGATGTGCTGCTGCACTTGTTGTTGTTGTGCATGCGTGTGCGCTGGCGCGAGGAGGCTGCTGACCTAAGAATCCTTTCTTAATAACAGCACTCTTGAAACCCACCGCCAGACGAACCTGGTGGTGGGTTTTTGTTTTCTGGCAACGGCTTATGACAATTGCAGCGAAAGAAACCAAAGCACAACGCGTCGAGCGCCTGAAGCGCTCCATGAATCCATGGGAGGGACTGGAGGAAATCCGTCGCTTTGCCCGTGAAGGATTCGAATCCATCCCTCCGGAATGGATCGGAACGTATTTCCGCTGGTGGGGCGTTTACACCCAGGGAGACGGAGCGGGCGTCACCGGCGGGAAGGGCGGGGAAGGCCGGGCCTTGCAGCGCTTCATGGTGCGCATCCGCATTCCCAACGGCATGATGACTTCCCGCCAACTACACGCCATTGCCGACCTCACTCGCCAACACGCCAACGGAATTGCCGACCTGACCGTTCGTCAGAACATTCAACTGCACTGGGTGACCATCGAGTCTCTGCCGGAAGTGCTCGATGGATTGTGGCAAGTGGGACTGAATACTACGGGAGCCTGCGGGGACGTCGTGCGCAATGTGACCGGGTGCCCGGTCGCCGGGGTGGATGCGGATGAAATCGTCGATGCTTCGCCCCTGGTGCTGGAAGCATCGCGCCTGCTGGCAGGGAATGCCGAGTTCTACAACCTGCCGCGCAAGTTCAAAATCTCGATCACCGGATGCCGCGTGTGGTGCCCGTATCCGGAGATTAACGATATCGGTCTGACTGCGATCACCCGCACTGTTGGCGGAAAGCCGGAGGTCGGCTTCTCTCTGCGCGTCGCCGGAGGGCTTTCGACGGAACCGTATCTGGGGGCGCGGCTCAACGCATTCGTCCCCTGGAACCAGGTTCTGCCTGTGGTCAGGGGCATCGCCGAACTGTTCCGCGATTCCGACGTGCTGCGTGAGCACCGCGAGCGCGCCCGCCTGAAGTTTCTCTTCCTGCGGCATGGATGGACAGCCGACCGTTTTCTGGGCGAAGTGCAAGAGCGCATCGGATTCCAGCTCGATCCCGCGGTCGAGGAGCATCCGCCCGACGATGTCTACCGCGACCACGTGGGCATCCATGCGCAGAAGCAGACTGGTCTCTCTTACGTGGGAGCCGTTGCTCTTCGCGGCCGGATCACTGCCGAACAGATGCAGGCCGCGGCCGACCTCGCCGAGCGCTTTGCCGGTGGCGAATTGCGTACCACCAATATGCAGAACCTGATCGTCGTGAACGTGCCCACCCTCAACGCTGAACCGTTGGCAAAAGAGCTCGATGCGGTTGGGCTGAAGGTCGGCGGTTCCGCCTTCTTCCGCGGCACCGTGGCCTGCAGCGGTACCGAATTCTGCAAGCTTGCCATCACCGAAACCAAGACTTTCTCCCGCTGGCTGGTAGAAGAACTGGAAGAACGTTTGCCCGGCTTCGACCAGCATCTGAAATTGCACGTCACGGGATGCCCCAACAGTTGCGGGCAGCACTGGATCGCCGACATCGGCATCGAGGGCAAAAAGATCAAGGTTCAAGACCGCATGGTCGACGCCTACTACTTCTGCGTAGGCGGAGCGCTTGGTCTCCACCAGGCTACGGCTCGCCCAATCGGCTATCGCTGCGCCGCGACCGAAGTCCCGGATGCGCTCGAGCGCCTGCTCGGCCAGTACCTCGCCCAGCACGAGCCGGGCGAAAATCTGCGCCGCTTCTTTGTCCGTCACAGCGATACAGAATTACGCGAATACCTTGCCGGAGAGGTTGTGGCTGCGGTTGCTCGCGATTTGCCGGACCCGACTCGTGGGCTGACACAAGCAGGAGGGCTCGGTGACTAACTTGTTTCCCATGTTTCTGAAGCTGGAAGGCAAGCAATGCCTGGTCGTGGGCGCAGGAAAGGTCGGCGAACCCAAGATCGGCGGATTGCTGGAGACGGGCGCACGCATCCGCGTGGTTGCCCTCGCTGCGAGTCCCGCGGTCCGCGAATGGGCGCGCGCGGAAAAGCTTGAACTCGAATTGCGCGCCTTCTCGGCCGAAGACCTCGACGGCGCGTTCCTGGCCATCGTGGCGACAAATTCGCGCACCTTGAATGAGCGCGTCTATCACGAAGCGCGGCGTCGTAATGTGCTGTGCAACGTGGTCGATGTTCCCGACCTTTGCGATTTCTTTTACCCCGCGGTGGTGCGCCGCGGCGATCTGCAGATCGCTATTTCTACGGCCGGACAAAGTCCATCGCTGGCCCAGAAGATTCGTCAGCAGCTCGAAAAACAGTTTGGTCCAGGCTACGCGGCGTGGGTGGCGGAACTTGGCGAGACCAGAAGGCTGATCCTTGCCAGCGACCTCGAGAAAGAACGCAAGCTAGACCTGCTGCATTCGCTGGCCAGCAGCGAAGCGCTGGAAGCGGCCCTGGCGGAATTGCCCGAACTCGCCACAGAAGGAGAGGAAGTATGAAGGGGAAAGTTTATCTAGTAGGTGCGGGACCGGGCGATCCGGAGCTGCTGACCCTGAAAGCGCTTCGTGTGCTGCGAACCGCAGACGCCGTCCTGTACGACGACCTGGTCGCTCCCGAGATCCTGAATCTCATTCCTCCCAACGCGCAGGTGCACAATGTCGGCAAGCGGGCCGGCCAGAAGACCATTGTGCAGGAAGAAATCAACTTTCTCATGGTGGCCCTCGCGGACTCGGGAATGCGCGTGGTCCGCTTGAAAAGCGGCGATCCCCTGATCTTCGGACGAGCCGGGGAAGAAATCGAGGCCCTGCGACAGGCGGCTATTCCCTACGAGATCGTCCCCGGCGTTACTTCTGCACTTGGCGCAGCAGCGGCCGCGGCGATCCCCCTGACCCATCGTCGGGCGTCGTCAGCCCTGGTGTTCATCACGGCGCATCAAGCCTCCGGGAGTGAAGCCGCGAACTGGAACAAGCTGGCGGGAAGCGGCGCAACCCTGGTGATCTACATGCCCGGACAGAACTACTCCGAGATGGCCGCAAAGCTGAGGGCCGCTGGGGTTGCAGGCGAGACTCCCTGCGCAGTGATCTCCCGCGCTACCACACCGCAACAGCAAACGCACCGCTCCACGATTACCGACTTGCCGCGCGCACCGAAGCTTGCTTCTCCGACGCTGCTCGTGGTGGGCAAGGTGGTTCGCTTTGCCGATCCCCTGGCCCTCGCGCAGCAATTTGAGGTGCCAGGAATTGCTGCAGGCTCTCTCCCCACTGCTGTGTCAGCAGATTTCGAAACGCATCAGGAGCCACTCGCGTGAAAGACCAGATCCAGGACCACGTCCAACGGCAAATCGCAGATGTTCAACATGCAGCAGAAAGTTGGACCCCACAGCGGGCCCTGACTTGGGCGTTCGATACCTTCGGAAGCCGCGTGGCCATTTCGTCGGCGTTTGGCGCGGAAGGAATGGTGCTGATCGACATGGCATCCCGCGTCCGCAAAGACTTCCGCCTGTTCACGATCGACACCGAATTTCTCTTTCCCGAGACCTACAATTTGATGGATCGAATCGAAGAGAAATATGGCATCGCTATCGAGAAGGTATATTCCGTGCTCGCGCCCGAGGACCAAGAACGCACTCACGGAGCCGCTTTGTGGACCCGCGATCCCGACCTCTGTTGCAGCCTCCGCAAAGTAGAACCCCTTCGCCGCAAACTTGGCGAGTTGAGTGCCTGGATCACCAGCATTCGCCGCGACCAGACGTCGGTTCGATCCAGTGCCCGCCGAGTTGAATGGGATGCCAAGTTCGGCCTGGTGAAGATCAATCCGATGGTGGACTGGACGTCCAAGCAAGTCTGGCGTTACATCCATGACCATGATGTACCCTACAACGCGCTTCATGATCAGGACTATCCCAGCATCGGCTGCACGCATTGCACGCGGGCCGTCCGACCGGGAGAAGATCCGCGCGCGGGACGCTGGCCAGGATTTGCCAAGACCGAGTGCGGCCTGCACATCATCGAACCGGTCCCAGTGCAGTGACTGCGGGTTCATTGCAAGCTGCCATGTTCGGCAACTGATTCTCTGCTGCGCTCACCCCGCCTGGCAGAACGCGCTGGAGGTTCCGCCCCAGTCGCGTGCGGGTTCGCGTTGCGGGAAGAAAATGCGGTGCAATCGCTGCACCGCATCTTCAACTTTCGATTCTTCGACCAGGAATGAGATGGTCCGGTCCGAAGCACCCTGGCAAACCACGCGTACATCCATATCCGACACCGTTGCAAAGACCCGGCTGGCCACATCAGGCTGTCGTCGAATGTTCTCTCCCACGAGGCACACCAGCGCTTTGTGATTCTCCCATCGCACCTCGGCCACATCCCGGAGATCAGCGGCAATTGCCGGCAAACCAGCCGTGGAGCCCACCAGCAATGATATGCAGCCCAGTGACGTTGCCATCACATCTACAGAGCAGCCGTGTTGGTCGAACACTGCATACACGGCGCGCAACAGCTCCGAATCGACGGTTTGTGCGGATACAATCTCGACCGCCGCTACCTTTCGCTTCGCGGTGATGGCGCTTACTATGCTGCCGGTCTGTGCTCGGGCTACGATCTCGGTACCCTCACGCTCCGGCCGTTTTGAGTTCAGAACAAACACAGGAATGTTTCCGCGCACAGCCGGGACTAGCGTGGAGGGATGCAATACTTTCGCACCAAAATGAGCTAACTCCGCCGCCTCGTCAAAGCTCATGCGGCGAATTACGCGGGCCTCCCCACACAGCTTGGGATCGGTCGTCATGATGCCATCGACATCGGTCCAGATCTCCACCCGCGCAGCACACAACGCGGCACCCACAATCGCGGCGCTGAAATCGGAGCCGCCCCTTCCCAGGGTCGTCGGCACTCCCTCCGACGTCGAAGCGATGAACCCGCCCAGCACCGGCACTTGTCCACACTCCAACAGTGGACTTAAAGTCTCCTGCAGTCGTTGGTTGGTTGCGTCCCACATCGGACTCGCCTGGCCGTGGCGTGCGTCGGTGACGATGCACTGGCTCGCGTCAACGTGCGCCGCATGAATCCCTGCCTGGGAAAGCGCTTCCTTTACCAGCCTGCTGGAGAATCGTTCCCCGAAACCCAGCAGGTGGTCTTGCGATTTGAGGTCCAGTTGGTGCGAGGCTTCCAGGTCGTGCAGCAGCGATTCCAGAGCCTGGAGTTCGCCGCGCAGGTCGCGATCGAGAGCGCCGAGGGCGGAACCCTCCGCGAGCGAATCTGCCAGTTCCTCATGGCGAACATAGATATTCCTCACGGTTGCAAGGGCCAAGCCCAGGTGACCGTTCGCCGCAACTGCCCCCGCTTCCAGCAGTTGGTCGGTGACTCCGGCGAGCGCACTCACTACCAGCACCGGTTGCGCGCCCAGCCCGCTCTGCACGATACCGATGAGGCGGCGGATGGCGTCGGCGTCCTCTACGGACGTGCCCCCGAACTTCATCACCACTACATCGTCGCCTCTCTCAAATCTGCTTTGTCGCTGTCGTCCGCTCATAGGGTCCAGCTCCATTTCTCAGTTTTGGCGCAAAGAAAAACCCACCGCCAGATCGCTTCTGGCGGTGGGTTCGGGTGATTCTGTTTAAGAGTGCTTTACTTCATCCGATCCCGTCCTCCAGAAGACACGTAATTCGTGTCGACATACCTGTGCCTGTCGATGTAATTCGCGTGGCCTTCTCGATGGAGGAATTCATAAATCTTCCGAGGAAAGGGTACCCGGCGGCGGGGTCCAGACGAAATTCAAAATTCCGATAGGATCTATCGGAATTACAGAACGATCGATGTGGGGACAGCCGCTCGGCTGTCCTTCGAGCGAAGCTCGACCTGGGTCAGTCGTCCGTCTTCTTCAATTGCGTGGCGAACTGCCGCAAAAGTGCCACAAAGGCCGTCGAGGCCACCGACAGAGTCCGGTCGCGCCTGTAGGCAAGTCCAAGTTCGCGGTACAGTTCCGCGTCCTCCAGATCAATCAGCTTGACCCGCCCGGAGTCTACTTCGTCGCGGGCGAACGACGCGCTGATGAGCGACACTCCCAGATCGGCGGCTACGAAGCTCTTGATCATGCCTATGCTCGGTAGCTCCATGCGAACCTGCAGTTCCGCCGCGTGGGGCCGAAATAGCTTGTCCAGCAGCCTCCGAGTGTGTCCCGTCTTGGGGAAGAGCAGCGGATGCTTGACGATCTCACTGACCGGCACCACCTTGAACTTGGCCAGCGGGTTCTTGGGACTCACCATCAACATCAGCTTGTCGCGGAAAATTGGCTGAATCTTCAAGCTCGGAGACTGGATCGGCAAAGTGAGAATACCCACCTCCACCGCCCCGTTTTCCAGCTTTTCCACGATTTTGTAGCTGAAATTCCGGTAGATGCTGATCTGTACCGGGGGATAACGCCGGCAGTATTCGCCGAATACCTCCGGCAGCACATACAAGCAGGTGGCCTCGTTGGCGCCCACCCGCAGCGTGCCGCGAGGGGTGCCGCTGTGGTCCGCGACCGCCATTAACGATTCATCGCGCAGATTCTTCAGGCGTTCGGCATATTCATAAAACACCTGGCCGGCCGGGGTCAGCTTGACCGTCTTACCCGAGCGGTCGAGCAGGCGGTCGCCATACTCCTGCTCCAGTTGGCGGATCTGGGCGCTGACCGCTGATTGCGAGCGGAACACCTTCTCCCCGGCGCGGGAAAAGCTACCCTGCCGGGCAACCTCCAGGAACGTGATGAGCTGATCAAAGTCCATTGGGGTGTAGCGAAATTATAGCGGAGTCGGAACGGATCAAGGTTAATTACCCGGAATCCGCCTCCGCGCGGCCGGCCCTGAATTTTGCATGGTGTGCATCGAAATTCTGCATTGTACTTTGCTGGCCCGCAGGCGCTATTAAAGGGAGTGCGAACGTCTGTTCCAGAGCGGTAGTGTGTGACGCTCCGCTGCCTTGCAAGGCGCGCCCAAGAACAAGTGATTCGGAAAGGAATTCGGTCCACTGGACGGAGTCCATGACGACGCGTCTAAACCCGAGGAATGGCCTGCCGCCGGCCCAGGGCCTGTACGACCCCGCGCACGAGCATGACGCGTGTGGCATCGGGTTTGTCGCCAGCGTCGGCGGCCACAAAAGTCACGACATCATCCGCAAGGGAATCCAGGTTCTACTCAACCTGGCCCATCGCGGCGCCTGCGGTTGCGATCCGGAAACCGGCGACGGCGCGGGTGTGCTCATCCAGATTCCTCACAAGTTCTTCGTGCGCGAATGCGACAAGCTGGGGTTTGCGCTGCCCAAGGCTGGAACCTACGGCGTCGGCATGACCTTCCTGCCCGTGGAGAAGCATCAGCGTTTGCAGTGCGAAGGAATTCTCGAGCGCATCGTCCGGGAAGAAGGCTTGACCTTGCTCGGCTGGCGCGATACCCCGGTTTATGCCTCCGCCATCGGCCGCGTGGCGCGGGCTTCCCAGCCTTACATTCAGCAGATTTTTGTGCGTTGCGCTCCGGGCATGGACGAAGACGCCTTTGAGCGCAAGTTGTATGTGGTCCGCAAGCGCGCGGAGAACGAAATCCGCGGGTCCGGCGTCGAAGATGCGGAGATGTTTTACATCCCGTCGCTTTCCTGCCGCACCATCGTCTACAAGGGCTTACTGCTCGCCTCGCAAATCACAAATTTTTACCGCGAACTCTCCGACCCTGACGCGATCAGCGCGCTTTGCCTGGTCCACCAGCGCTTCTCAACGAACACGTTTCCCAGTTGGCAGCGAGCTCATCCTTACCGCTACGTGGCCCATAACGGCGAGATCAACACCCTTCGCGGCAACGTCAACTGGATGCAAGCCCGCCAGTCGCTGTTGCAGTCCCCGCTTTTTGGGGACGAACTGAAGAAGCTGCATCCCATCATCGCTCCCGATGGCAGCGATTCTGCCAATTTCGATAACGCTGTGGAGTTGCTCCTTCAGGCCGGACGCAGCCTGCCGCACGTAATGGCCATGCTCATTCCTGAAGCATGGTCCGGCAATCCGCACATGAAGCCGGAGAAGCGTGCTTTCTACGAGTACCACGCCTGCCTGATGGAGCCATGGGACGGCCCTGCTGCCATCGCCTTCACCGACGGACGCGTGATCGGTGCCACCCTCGACCGCAATGGCCTTCGCCCCGGTCGATATGTCGTGACGCACGACGACTTGGTAGTGATGGCTTCGGAAGCAGGGGTGCTGGATATCGCTCCCGAGCAAGTGAAGAGCAAGGGCCGCCTGCAGCCGGGGAAAATGTTCCTGGTCGACACGGTCGAAGGCCGCATCATTTCCGACAAAGAGATCAAGGAGAAACTCGCGTCGCGGCAGCCCTATTCCCAGTGGGTCAAAGACAATCAGATCACGATCGATCAGTTGCCCGAGCCTTCGCGTATGCACTACCCGGACGCCGAGACGCTTCTCCGCCGCCAGCGCGCCTTCGGTTACAGCGATGAAGATCTACGGATGATCCTTGGGCCCATGGCTTCGAAGGGCGAAGAACCGATTGGCTCGATGGGCACCGACACCCCGCTGGCCTGTCTCTCGGACCAGCCGCAGTCACTCTTTAACTACTTCAAGCAGCTCTTTGCGCAGGTCACCAATCCGCCCATCGATCCCATCCGCGAAGAGATGGTGATGTCGCTCATCAGCTACATCGGCAGCGAGCGCAACATCCTGCAGGAAGAGCCTGAGAATTGCCACATGCTCAAACTCGCGCATCCGCTGCTCTCGAATCGAGAACTGGAGAAGCTGCGCCGAGTGTCGAACCGCGACCTGCTGGCCACCACGCTACCCGCTCTCTTCCGTGCGAGCGACGGCGAAGCCGGACTCAAGCGAGCGCTCGATGAGCTGTGCCAACGCGCTTCGCTGGCCGTGAAGGCCGGATACTCTCTCCTGATTCTTTCCGATCGCGGCGTCAACAAAGACTACGCGCCTATTCCGTGCCTGCTCGCCCTGGCCGCGGTACACAACCTGCTCGTAAGGGAAGAGACGCGAACCCAAGTCGCGCTCATTACTGAATCCGGCGAGCCCCGCGAGGTCATGCACTTTGCCTTGCTCAGCGGCTACGGGGCGAGTGCGATCAACCCATACCTGGCGCTCGAGAGCGTCGAAGACCTTGTTTGGCGCGGCGAGTTGGGCAATGGCATTACCCCGGAACTCGCCGTGAAGCACTTCATGAAAGCTATCAAGAAGGGGTTGCTGAAGACCTTCTCGAAAATGGGTATCTCAACCCTGCAAAGCTATCAGGGAGCGCAGGTCTTCGAAGCCATCGGGCTGAATCAAGAGCTGATCGATTCATATTTTGCCGGCACCACTTCGCGGCTCGGAGGAATTGGACTTTCTGTTCTCGCGGCCGAAGCCCAACAAAAGCACGAGCACGCCTTCCGCCCTTTGACCGAGTTCGAAACGGAACTTGCGGTCGGCGGCAGTTATCACCAGCGAGTGAACGGCGAATACCACCTGCTTAATCCGCTCACCATCAGCAAACTGCAACAAGCCGTGCGCCAGGACAGCTTCAAGACCTTTCAGGAATACACCGACCTCATCGATAACCAGAGCGCCGCGCTCTGCACGTTGCGTGGGTTGATGAAGTTGAAAAAGAGTGAAGCGCCGGTGCCACTCGAAGAGGTCGAACCCGCCAAGGAAATCGTGAAGCGCTTCACCACCGGCGCCATGTCGTTCGGATCCATCAGCAAGGAAGCCCACGAAACTCTGGCCATCGCCATGAACCGCATCGGCGGCAAGTCCAACACCGGCGAAGGTGGAGAAGACGAAGAGCGCTTCAAGCCCGACCCGAACGGCGATCTCCGACGCAGCGCGGTGAAGCAGGTAGCGTCGGCGCGTTTTGGTGTGACCGCGAATTACCTGGTGAACGCCGACGAACTCCAGATCAAGATGGCTCAAGGCGCCAAGCCCGGCGAAGGCGGCCAACTTCCGGGCCACAAAGTCGACGACGTCATCGCGCGCCTGCGGCACTCGATTCCCGGGGTGGGCCTGATCTCGCCACCACCCCATCACGACATCTACTCGATCGAAGACCTGGCGCAATTGATCTACGACCTCAAGAACGTGAATCCGCACGCGCGCATCGCCGTAAAGTTGGTGGCGGAAATCGGCGTAGGCACCGTCGCTGCGGGTGTTGCCAAGGCCCACGCCGATGTCGTGTTGATCAGCGGCGACACCGGCGGCACCGGCGCATCCCCCTTGAGTTCCATCAAACATGCCGGCATTCCGTGGGAACTGGGCTTGGCAGAAACGCAGCAGGTTCTCTTGTTGAACGATCTGCGCAGCCGCATCCGCGTGCAAACCGACGGCAAGCTGCAGACCGGCCGCGATGTGGCCATCGCGGCCCTGCTGGGCGCCGAGGAGTTCGGGTTCGCCACGACTCCCTTGATCGCGATGGGCTGCATCATGATGCGCAAATGCCATCTCAACACCTGCTCGGTGGGCATCGCTACGCAAGACCCCTTGCTGCGCAAGCAATTCCAGGGGCAGCCCGAGCACGTGATTAACTTCTTTTTCTTCATCGCGGAACAGCTTCGGCAGTACATGGCGGAACTGGGATTCCGGAGCGTGGACGAGATGGTTGGCCGCGTCGATATGCTCGACGCAGCACCCGCGGTCGATCACTGGAAGGCGCGCGGCCTCGATTTCTCCGCGATACTTTACAACCCGCCCGTTCCCTCGCGCGTGGCGCGCCGTTGCGTGCACAGCCAGGATCACGGTCTGGACCACGCGCTTGACCATCAACTGGTCGAGCACTCTCTGGATGCTTTACTGAACCTGAGGAATGTTGAAATCAATTTGCCGGTCCGAAACGTGCATCGCTCAGTCGGCACGATATTGAGTGGAGAAATCGCACGCCGCTACGGCTCGGCCGGACTGCCTGATGACACGATTCGCATCCATCTCACAGGCTCTGCGGGTCAAAGCCTCGGTGCGTTTCTCGCCAAGGGAGTCACACTCACGCTCGAAGGCGACGCCAACGACTATGTAGGAAAGGGCCTCTCCGGCGGACGGATCATCGTGTACGCGCCGCGTGGGTCCTCCTTTGCTCCCGAAGAAAATATCATCATTGGCAACGTGGCCCTCTACGGCGCGACCAGTGGGGAAGCCTTCTTCAACGGCGTCGCGGGCGAGCGCTTCGCCGTGCGCAATTCCGGTGCAACCGCGGTCGTTGAGGGTGTCGGCGATCACGGCTGCGAGTACATGACCAACGGGTTAGCGCTGGTTCTTGGCTCCTGCGGCAGAAATTTCGCAGCGGGCATGAGCGGTGGCATCGCCTACGTTTTCGACGAGCGTGGGGACTTCACCGAAAGGCGTTGCAATCTCGACTCCGTCGATCTCGAACCACTGCTCGATGGTCAGGATGTGCAGATAGTCCGAGATCTCGTCACACGCCACCTGGACCTGACCGGCAGCCGCCGCGCCAAATGGATTCTAGAGAACTGGTCCGACGCCGTCGCGCGGTTCATCAAAGTCTTCCCGCACGAATTCAAGCGCGTGCTGGGAGTCAGCCGGACCGAGCAAGCCTATATCCCGAGCCAGCCCATCTCTGTCCTTGCAGATGCCGAGCAGTTGCCACAGGAACCGGTGCAACATGGGTAAAACCACCGGCTTCATGGACTACTCGCGCGAACTAGCTCCCCGCCGCCCCGTCGCCGAGCGCGTCAACGACTGGTTTGAGATCTACCAGGATTTTCCGGAAGAAAAACTGCGCAAGCAGGGAGCCCGTTGCATGGATTGCGGCGTCCCGTTCTGCCAGACCGGATGTCCCGTCAGCAATCTGATTCCCGACTGGAACGATCTGGTCTACCGCGGGCGCTGGAAGGACGCTGTCCGTCAGTTGCATGCCACGAATAACTTTCCCGAATTCACCGGTCGAATCTGTCCTGCGCCCTGCGAGGCCTCCTGCGTTCTGGGCATCAATCAGCCTCCAGTCACAATCAAGCAAAACGAAAAAAACATCGTGGAGCGTGGTTTCCTGGAAGGGTGGATCCACCCCGAGCCCGCGAAAGTTCGAACCGGAAAGAAGGTCGCGATCGTCGGTTCAGGTCCGGCGGGCTTGGCTGCGGCTCAACAGTTGTGCCGCGCGGGCCACTCCGTCGTGGTCTACGAAAAAGCGGACCGCGTCGGCGGATTGCTTCGCTACGGCATCCCCGAGTTCAAGCTGGAAAAACACATCATTGATCGCCGCCTCGTGCAGATGTCCGCCGAGGGCGTGAAGTTCGTAACGAATGCTGAGGTCGGCAAGAACGTCCAGGTCGAAGATCTCCGACGCGAGTTTGATGCCATTGTGCTGGCGGGTGGCTCCGAGTATCCGCGAGACTTGAAAGTTCTCGGCCGCGAACTGAAGGGCATCCACTACGCGATGGAGTTTCTCCCGCAGCAGAACAAGCGTTGCCTCGGCGACACCCTCGACCCCGCCATCGAGATTCTTGCTACCGGCAAGCGCGTGGTCATCATCGGAGGGGGCGACACCGGCGCCGACTGCCTCGGCACCGTCCACCGGCAGAAGCCAGTCTCGGTTCACCAGTTTGAGATCATGCCCAAGCCGCCCGACGAGCGTTCGCCGCAGACCCCTTGGCCGCTCTGGCCCCTGCAACTGCGCACGGAAGGCGCTCACGAGGAAGGCGGCGTCCGCGACTGGAGCATTGCCACGGTGAGATTCACCGGCGACGCAAGCGGCAACGTAAAACAACTTCACGCCGTTAGGGTTGGCCCTCCCCCGAAGTTTGACCCGATTCCCGGTACCGAGTTCACAAATGACGCCGACCTGGTTTTGATTGCCATGGGCTTCCTCGGTCCCGTGCGCAACGGCATGATCGAGCAGTTGGGTGTTCAACTCGATAATCGTGGCAACGTGGCGACGGACCCGAACTACATGTCGTCCGTCCCTGGTGTATTCGCCGCTGGCGACATGCGCCGCGGCCAATCGCTCGTCGTATGGGCCATCTCCGAAGGCCGCAAGGCTGCTGCCAGCGTCGATGCCTACTTGAAAGCGTCTTCGGTTCGAGCGGTCGTTCCCTTGGTTTCCTCGGCGCAACAAATCGCTTCCTGATCCCTCGCCTCGATCCAAGTTAAGGTTAAGCGCTAAGGTTGAGCGCTAAGATGGAGCGGCGCTAGGACGAAGCAGGTGTAAGATGTCTGCGCCCGACTCATGATCCAACTATCTGACATCCAGGCCGCTCTCGAAAGAATTCGTGCCGACATTCGTGTGTCTCCCTGCACCCACTCGGAGACATTTTCCGGGCTGACCAACAATTCCATCTTCCTCAAGCTCGACAACCAGCAACGCACCGGCGCGTTTAAAGAGCGCGGCGCTCTGAACAAGCTCCTGACTCTTAGCCACGACGAACGCGCTCGCGGGGTGATTGCCGCATCCGCCGGCAATCATGCGCAAGGCGTCTCTTACCATGCTGGACGCCACGGCATCAAGGCGCGCATCGTCATGCCGCTCCCCACGCCGCTGACCAAGGTTTCCGCGACCCGCGCCTACGGCGCCGAAGTCCTGCTCCACGGTACCAATTACGACGAGGCCTACGACAAGGCCGTCGAGCAGAGCCAGCAGGACCGCCTCACTCTCATCCATGCCTTCGACGACGACGCGGTGATCGCGGGGCAGGGAACTCTTGGCCTTGAAATCCTCCAGCAACATCCCAACATTGAAGTAATCGTTGCGCCGATCGGCGGCGGTGGTCTCATCGGCGGCATCGCCTGCGCCGTCAAAGAGACCAATCCCGCCGTGCAGGTCTTCGGAGTCCAGCCGTCCCGTATCCCTTCCATGAAGGCCGCAGTGGCCGAGGGCAAGCCGGTCACGCTGAAGTCCGCCAAGACCATCGCCGACGGCATCGCGGTGCGCCGCGCCGGAGAGCGTACGCTCCCGCTGGTTCAAAAGTACGTGGACGATATCGTTACGGTAGAAGAAGAAGAGATCGCGAACGCGATTCTCTTGCTGCTGGAGCGCGAGAAGACGCTCGCCGAAGGCGCGGGAGCGGCCGCCATCGCCGCCGTCCTCAACCGTAAGCTGCCCCTGCGAGGGAAACGAGTTGCCGTCCTCGTCTGTGGCGGCAACATCGACGTCACCTTACTGGCACGCATCATCGAGCGCGGCCTGGTGAAAGATGGACGCCTCGTCCGCCTCCGCGTTCACCTGCCCGATTATCCCGGCGCGTTGCACCGACTCACCGGGATTCTCGCCGACCATCGTGCCAACATCGTCGAGACTGCCTACGACCGCGCCTACCACGGCGTCAACCTCGGGGACACCGCCATCGATATCACCATGGAGACCCGCGGCCCCGATCACATCACGGAGCTTTTGGCAGCCCTGGTGTCTGCTGGCTACACGCACGAAAGAATTCTATGACGGTGGAGTCCCACAGGCTCGTAAGTCTGCTGACGTAGAGAGTTAAGGCGTAGAGTTACTGAGGGTGGGCTTTACCGGGTGGCTGCCACCGCGGCACACTAGCACGCAAACTAAAAGGCCCGCGCCCGCCGCACCGGCCGCAATCCATTTCGGATTCAGGCTCGAGGAGGCTCCCGTGGGCTGCGCCGGGGCTCCGCAGATCCCCGATAGGTCAAAACTCTTTTGTTCTGTCTCGTGAACGGTCGATCCATGCGACGATTCCGGGTTCGCTGACGGCGTCCGCCGATCAGGTCCACGATCCACGTTTACGTCGTCCTTGCGGGCCGCGACCTGAACGTTCCCATTCAAGTTGTTCACCTCATACTGGGTCCATTCGTTGAGGACCGGAACCACGGTGAGGCAATTCACCCGCACTTTAAAGCTTTTCGAGGTTCCCACGAAAACACTGCCGTGATCCAGTTCAAGCAGGTTGGTCTGAAGCTTGGCTACCGATTCCGGCTGGATCAAAACCGTAGATCCGTCCAGACTCAGATTTGCTGGCGAGCCCGCCTTGGTTTCCAGCAGGTCTCCGGGAAAAACCGCGGAGGAATCCGTAGCCTCGTACCCGTTGACCCAAACCCCACCCTGAGTGTGAAGAATCGCTGCACCAGTTTGGTTGGGCGAATTCTGGCCCAGCAATGACACCGGAACCACGACCAACATCGTCCAGCACAGAAAACAGCGTAAGGTCACGACACTCATCCGGCAGACCGATTTCCGCAAAGTTCCCAATCAAAATCGTATCTCCCGGTGCCCGTGCCGTCTATTAGCACTCTGGGTGACCGCCACCTCCCTGGTTCGCTCCCGTGTCGCCGTGTTCCATCTCTGTAATACTTGTTCTGTCTGGGTAAAACTTTGTAAACCATGGAGTTCCGCGGCGTGCGGGGATGTAGATTAGAAGGTGGGGCGTATGCAAGCAAAGAATGCTTTACTCGTGCTTTTCCTCTCGTTGGTGATGGGTACGATCGGTCCGTGTTTTCTGCCACTGAGTACTGCATCCGCAATGGCTCAGCCCCAGGGCGCTGGCCAGCCCGCGGTCGCCAGAAGCATCGGCGCGATCAAGGCGATGAATGGCAACGCCATCACTCTGGCGCCGGATTCTGGTCCCGAAGTCGCGGTCACCGTGCAACCGAATGCCCGCCTTCTGCGCATTGCTCCCGGCGAGAAGGATCTCAAGAACGCGACGCCCGTCCAGTTGCAGGAGTTGCAATTAGGGGACAGGGTTCGGGTTCGTGGCCAGGGATCTGCCGATGGGAAATCGATCGTGGCTTTGGAGGTCATCGTGATCGCGCACTCCGACATCGAAGCGCGCCACGAGAAAGAGCGCCAGGATTGGCAGAAGCGTGGACTCGGCGGTCTGGTCAGCGCGGTCGACCCCGCTACCGGCACGGTGACCATTTCGGTGACGAGTTTGGGAGGGAAAAAAGAGATTGCGGTGCACACCTCGAAGAGCACCGTCTTTCGTCGTTACGCTCCGGATTCGGTGAAGTTCGATGACGCCAAGTCCAGCACCCTGCAGGAGGTCCAGCCGGGCGACCAGCTGCGCGCCCGCGGAGATCGCAGCGCAGACGGCTCCGAGTTAATCGCGGAAGAAATTGTAACCGGCTCGTTCCGCAATATCGCGGGCACGGTGAGTTCGGTGGATGCAAGCACCGGCACCATCAACGTTCAAGATCTATTGAGCAAGAAAACCCTGCAGGTGAAGATCACGTCGGAATCGCAGCTTCACAAACTGCCCCCTGAAATGGCGCAACGTATTGCCACGCGCTTGAAAAGCGCGATGCCTCCTGGAACACCCGGGGCGGCGTCTTCTTCGGGACCGGCCCCGGGCGGCAGCGCTCCGCAATCCGGGGCTCCCTCCGGCGGGATGAGTCCGGGAGGCGGCGGGATGGGCGGAGGTATGCGCCAGGGCGGAGCGCCCGATTTTCAGCAGATGTTGAGCCGCATGCCCGCGGTTACGCTGGACGATCTGCATAAAGGCGACGCTGTCTTGATTGTTACGACCCAGGGCTCAGCGACGGGTGTGGGCACAGCGATCACGCTGCTCAGTGGTGTCGAACCGATTCTTCAGGCCGCTCCTGCCGGCAGCCAGGCCATGATGTTGGCGCCCTGGAGTCTAGGGGGCGCGCCTGGCGGGGACGCAAGTCAATAGGAGAGCATCTCAGAAACGCCGCAGGAGAACTCAGGATTCGAATCGAGATATGCTTTGAGACACACCGCAAGTGCCGGGAAACGTAACTGTAGGAAAGATCAGATGAAGGTTGAAAAATATATCCGTATCTCTTTCATAATGCTATGTTTCTTGCTGTGGGCAAGCACGTTCTCGGGGCAAACTGCCACGGGAGTTCTGCACGGACAAGTAACCGATCCATCCGGCGCGGCCATCATCGGCGCCACCGCCGTGATGACGCCTGCCTCCGGTTCACCTGTCGCGGTCCAGAGCAATGCTCAGGGCATGTATGAATTTAAAGGATTGCAGCCCGGCAAGTTCACCCTCACCATTGTCGCCCAGGGATTCAACCTGTATGAGAACGACAATGTCGTGATCGCGGATCAGCCTCTGCGCCTGAACGTCCCCCTGTCCATCGAGGTGCAGGAACAAAAAGTCCAGGTTTCTGACACGGCCCCAACGATTGATGTCAATCCCGCGAGCAACGCCGGCGCGATCGTGATCTCCGGCAAAGAACTCGACGCTCTGCCCGACGATCCCGACGAACTGCAGTCCGATCTGGAGGCTCTCGCCGGCCCTTCCGCCGGACCCAACGGCGGACAAATGTATATCGACGGCTTCACCGCCGGTCAGCTTCCACCAAAGTCATCGATTCGCGAAATTCGCATCAACCAGAACCCGTTCTCTTCCGAATACGACAAGCTCGGCTACGGCCGCATCGAAGTCTTTACCAAGCCCGGAACCGACAAATACCACGGCCAGCTTTTCGCCAGCGGAAATGATTCCCCGTTCAACTCTTCCAACCCGTTCGTGGATTCTGAACCGCCTTATTATTCGACGCAGTTCAGCGGAAATATCGGCGGCCCGATCAAGAAAAGTGCGTCATTCTTCTTCAACGTCGAACGCCGCAACATCGATGAATTCTCTGCGACCAATGCCTTTGTCCTCGATCCAACGCTGACCACCTGGACCCAGGTGGCCGAGGCTGTTCCCAACCCGCGTGCCCGGACCAACATTGGCCCGCGCCTCGATTGGGCGCTCAGCAAGAACAACACGCTGACCGCTCGCTATCAGTACTACCGCGACACCGAAACCAACAATGGCGTAGGCCAGCTCAGCCTGCCGTCGCAGGCGTACGACTCTACCTCGACCGAACAGACCCTTCAGATCAGCGATACGCAAGTGATCGGCTCGAAGATCGTTAACGAGACTCGCTTTCAGTACAACCGTGACCAGGACAACCAGAACCCTCTGGATGTGAATCCAGCGGTGAGCGTGCAGGGCACCTTCGTCGGCGGCGGCAGCGAACAGGGCACCAGCAACGACTTGCAGAATCGGTACGAGGTGCAGAACTACACCTCGCTGATTCATGGCAATCACATTCTCAAGTTCGGCGGGCGATTCCGTGCTACCCACGAGATTAGCGGCACTACCGCAGGATTCAACGGCTCCTTTACTTTTCCGTCGCAGGACGCCTATCAGAATGCCGAGCAGAATCTGCAGGCCGGCGCTACCACTACATCCGGCGCCAGCCAATTGGTTCAGACCCAGGGGTCGCCCAATGCCTCGGTGACCTACCTCGACGTCGGGCTGTACATTCAGGATGATTGGCGCGTGCGGCCCAACATCACGCTCAGTTCCGGCCTGCGTTTTGAAACGCAAAATGACATTCACGATCATGGGAATTGGGCCCCGCGCCTTGGAATTGCCTGGGGTGTGGGTGGCAAGAGCGCTCCGCCTAAGGTGGTGATCCGCGGAGGCTTCGGCATCTTCTTTGATCGCTTCCAATCCGCGCAAATCCTGCAAGCAGACCGTCTCAATGGCGTTACCCAGCAACAGTTCGTCATTGACAGTCCCACGTGTTACCCCGGGCTTAATGTGCCACTGACCACCCCAATATCAGGCTGCGGTGCGGCTAGTTCCAGTTCCACCGCCATTTATCAAATCAGTCCGCGACTGCACGCACCCTACACCTTGCAGGCGGCCGTTAGTGCCGAGCGGCAGGTCACAAAGTCCGCGACCGTGTCGGTCACCTATTTGAATTCTCGTGGCTTCGACCAGTTCCTTACCGTCAGTTCCAATGCTCCTTTTCCCGGAACTCCCTGCACTCCCAATTGCAAGCTTCCCAGCACTTATGTCTACCAGTACGTTTCCGAAGGCAACTTCACGCAGAATCAGCTGATCGTGAACTCCAACGTCAAGGTGAGCTCGAAGGTTCAGCTCTTCGGTTACTACACGCTGAACTATGCCAAAGGCGATACGTCCGGGGTGTCAAGCTTCCCGTCCAACTCGTACAACATCAGACAGGATTACGGCCGCGCCTCGTTCGACACGCGCAACCGGCTGTTTCTCGGTGGGACCATCTCTTTTCCCTACATGTTTCGTTTAAGCCCGTTCCTGGTGGCCAGTTCCGGGTCGCCTTACAACATCACCGCGGGCAGCGATCTGAACGGGGATTCGGTCTTCAACGATCGGCCGGGGCTGGTGTCGAGCGCCACATGCCCCAAAGTGGTGACTGGACCGGGATCCACCATCTACTGCACGCCCTTGGGGACCTTCGATGCCTCGGGAGCCGGCAAACTTCTTCCCATCAACTACGGGACGGGCCCGTCCCATTTCGTATTGAACCTGCGCCTCACCAAGACCTTCGGACTTGGTCCTAAGGCAAAAGGAAACACCAACCAGATGCAGGGAGGACCCGGAGGTCCCGGCGGCGGCCGCGGGGGAGGGGGTCCACGGGGACCGCTGTTTGGTGGCGGTGGCGGGATGGGAGGGTCGGCGAATTCTGATCGCCGCTACAATCTGATCTTCGGGTTCTCCGTGCGCAATGTCTTCAACAAGGTGAACCTGGCAAATCCGGGCGGAGTTCTGGGGTCGCCGTTTTTCGGTGTTTCGAACGCGCTCCAAGGCGGCCCATTTTCCAGCTCGACGGCGCCGCGCCGTATCGATCTGCAGGCAACGTTCAGCTTCTGATCTGTAGGCATTGCGGGCGCCATATCGCGAACCGGCGGATTCGGGTTATGCTGAAGACGGAGACCGCGCGCCGCGCATTCCAGAAGCGTAAGCGTCCGAAATCGATTGCCTTTTCTTCCAACCAACAGGCGAACATTCCTCCGCCTCGCAGCCGCCGCTAGTGTAGCCGCGCTCGCCGCCGATAGCACGCTCATCGAGCCGAACCGTCCGCGCATCGTGCGGAAGGAGATCGCCCTCCGGCGCTGGCCCTCACGGCTCGACGGTTTCACCGTCGCGCTTCTCAGTGACTTTCATTACGACCCTTACTTCTCCATACACCCACTGCGATCTGCAATCCATATGGTCAACAGTCTGCGCCCAGCGCTTATCGTGCTGACTGGGGATTTCGTCTCGGCGCCCTTCGTGGGAAAACCAGCCTCGGGCGCCGCTGCCGCCGAACCTTGCGCACAACTGCTGCAGCAAATGCAGGCACCCTACGGTCTATGGGCAGTCTTGGGAAACCATGACGCCTACACCGATCCGGATCGAGTAACCAGTGCGCTTCGCGACGAAGGAATCCAGGTCCTGGTCAATCAATCGCTTCCCATCGAAAGCAACGGCGCCCGTTTCTGGCTCGCGGGAGTGGACGACGTGCTGGACGGGACCGCCGACCTCGACGCGACTCTGCATGCTGTTCCTGTCGACGAAGCTACAGTCTTGCTCGTCCACGAACCAGACTACGCTGACTATGCCGCGCGCTATGCAGTTGATCTGCAGCTCTCGGGGCATTCTCACGGCGGCCAGGTACGGGTGCCGTTCGTGAGGCCTTTTTACCTGCCCGAGCTCGCCCGGAAATACATTTGGGGTTCGTACGAAATAGGTGGTCTCACGCTCTACACCAATCCGGGACTGGGTACGGTCGGACTTCCCGTTCGTTGGAACTGCCCTCCTGAAATCACGCTGCTGACTCTGCGTCGCTCGGGAACTCGCTAGAGAGACTACACGCTCAAAGCCGTCGGCACACGCAGCGCTTGGCCAGATTGCAAAGCGCGGCGCCTCTTTATGCAACTCCTTTCACTTGGGGCTGTCCCATGCCTGGTTTGGAGTCGCTAACCCATACCAAAACAAGGACATACGATTGATTGCGAGTGGTCTTGCATTTGCCACTCCAAGGGGTACGAGTGAGCCCTGACTCACAGAAGGTAGAAGGACTCATGCATCCTCGCACCTGGCCTGCGATTCTGTTGTTGGTGCCCGCGGTTGCTATCGCGCTGACCACGACCTCGCCACGCGTGCGATCGACGACTCTCGAGCAACGCGAAAGCCAGGTTGGACGGACGCTCACCCGCGCTTCCCAGTTCGTCGATGTGCATCACGTCAGTTCGCGGCCGGATTGCGACGATGTTCAGCCGCCCCAGGCTCTGACCACGCCTGATCCGCTTTTCACCCCCGCGCCGCACGGCCACAAAGTAAAAGTCAGCTTCATCATCGGAACCGACGGCCGCGTGCATAGCCCGCTGATTCTGGAGAGCGCTGGACTCGCCGGCGACCGCCACGTTCTGCAAACGGTGCGCACGTGGAGATATCGTCCGGCTACCTGCAACGGTGTCCCCACCGAAACGGAAGGGAAAATCGAGTTTTCCAGTCGATAGCAGGAGCCTGTGCCGCTGGGCTAGAATGACCCCAGCAGCGGAGTGATTCGTTCGTGGACAAAGACAAGAAAAATCCCAGACCTTCCGACGCTGATGCGGCGCGCGCTTCTAGCACGGACGAAATCCTCCGCACAATGCCTGAAATGCGCCGTCCCAAGCCTAGTGCGGACGCGATTGCCGCCGCGCTGGAGGCCGCACAGCGTCTGGCTGCCGAAGCCGACGCAGAGCAGGCCGCGGATGACACGGGGGAGGAACTCATCGAGGATTCGATCGTTTGCCGCGTTTGCGGATACCGCAATCACGAAGGGAACAAGTTCTGCGGCATGTGCGGCATTACGGTCATTGAACCAGAGGATGCAGAGCCAGGAATTCCCGAGCGTCCCGCGGCGCGCGGTTTGGCGCTTCCACCGAATCCATTTCTGGATCGCGGTCCGGAGTCCGTGGAAAGGCCGATGACCACGCGGCCTTCGGGGCATGAAACGCATCACTACCATCATCACTATCACCATCACTACTTTCCTGGCGGGGAGGCGATGGCGGCGCGGTCCGCGGCGGATCCAGTGCGAGCCGATGCGATGCGCGACCCGTCGAGGGAAGACAAAATGAGGCCGACGGCAGCGCTTCGCGGCGACATGAGCCGCGCCGAAGCCGCGGTGCGCCGCGTAACGCACGAGTGGGTGCTGGCCTGTAACACGAAACACCTCGACGATCTCCTCGACCTTTACGTTCCGGATGCGCTGGTGCTGCGATCGAACTGTCCTCCGATTCGCGGCGCGGCTGCGGTCCGGGAATTCTTCTTTGGTGCGCTCGACGCAGGACTCGGCGAAGTAGAGGTCGATCCTCTGCGCGTGGAGGTCGTCGGAGACTTTGCCTACGAAGCGGGACGGTGCAAGGCTTTGATTCCCAGCGCAAGCGGCAAACGCCGCGAGGAACGCGGCAAGTACCTTTGGGTTTGCGCGCGCCAGAATAATGGCGAATGGAAGATCGCGGCTGATTGCTGGTCCAGTGACCTAACCCTCTCCACACTGGAATCGGATGTTCCGCAGAGTGCGGGAGTGAGGACCAGCGTTCCGCGTAAGAACCCGTAGCGACTCCCGAAGGGACGGCCCATGTTCTTACGCTCACCCTAATGTCAGAGCAAGCCTTCCAGCACCAGCCTTGGCGCGACAAGCCGTTTGAAGGGCTGTCTACGAAACAGGTCCTACAGGCTCACACCTAATTTCGCGAGGTCTCCCCGCAACTGTTCCAACTGCTGCATCTCGATCGTCTGCATTCCCAGCTTGACGGCACATTCCAGGTTGAGCGCGCGATCGTCGATGAAGCAGCATTGTTCCGCGGGAATCTGCGTTGTCTCCAAAGCCAGGCGATAAATGTCGCGCTCGGGCTTGCGGAATCCGACGAAACAGGAACTGACGAACAGGCGGAACATCTTCCGCAGTCCAAACTTTTCAATCCGGTAATAATTCAACTCGCGCGATTCGTTGTTGATCGTGCCCATGAAGTACTTGCCGGAGTCGCTGAGCGCCTGCGAGAACTGCAAAACTTCGGGAAATGGTTGCGACAGAGAGAACAGGAAGTCGCGGAACTCTTCTCGAGAGAAGGGACGCGTGCGATAGAACACCGTACGATCCAGATACTCGTCGAGCGTAATCTTGCCACGTTCGAACGATGAGACCACCATTTCGTGGCGATCATGGAATTCTTCTTCGTCCAGGCGAAAGTGCTCGAGCGCCGCGATGCGTTGCGTGCGGTCCCAGGCGTTTGTTAGCAGCACACCGCCGACATCCCAGTAGAGGGCGCGAATGGCAGACAAAGGGTCGTTCCTCCCCAGTCAGAAAAGTTCTGGGAAAGAGTTTAGACGAGTTGCGTCAGGTAGGGGCGGTTGTTACGGGCAAAATCTTCGGCTTACGTCCTGGGCTGAGATATGCCGGTCCGCGGGTGAAGTTTAGTAGATGTCGCTTAGCAGCATCGCAGAAAATTAACTTGACATATACCTATATGGGAATATATATTAATCCCCGATGGCAAGAGCTGCTACTACCTCGGATGCGTTCAATGCGGTGGCAGAGCCGCGCCGGCGTGAGATTTTGAACTATCTGGCGCTCGACGAGCGGGCGGTAGGGGACATCGTGGCCAGCCTGGGCATGGAGCAGCCCTCGGTGTCGAAGCATCTGGGGGTGCTGCGCCGCGTTGGCCTGGTCCGCGTGCGGCGGCACGGGCGGCACATGTTTTATCGAACCAATGCGGAGGCGATCCGGCCGCTGCATGAGTGGACCAAGACATTCGAGCGGCTGTGGCAGCACCAGTTGAGTCGGGTGAAGGAGCGGGCCGAAGCCATGTCTCGCAAGATCGCAGAATAACGTTCGTTAGACTTTTGATCCAACGCATAAGCCAGGAGGAATGATGACTTCGACTGCTACAGAGGGAATTGAGAATCTGACACTGACAATCACGCAGGAAATTCACGTTCGGGCGTCACTGGAGGTGACGTTCGCGGCGTTGCTGCAACAACTGGGGCCGGAGAATGACACGCCAGAGGGCAAACGGATGTCGATGAAGATCGAGCCCTGGCCCGGCGGCCGGTGGTATCGCGACCTGGGCGCTGACAACGGACATTTCTGGGGACACGTGCAGGCCATCAAGCGCCCGACGTTGCTCGAAATTACCGGACCGCTGTTCATGTCGTATCCGGTCGTTTCGAACCTGCAGTACCGGTTGAGCGAGGAAGATGGCGGGACGCTGATTAAGTTTCACCACTTGGCGCTGGGATTCATTCCGGACGATCACAAACAAGGCATGACGAAGGGCTGGACGCACATGCACGAGCGTGTACGGGTGCGGGCTGAGGGCAGCAAGCGCTGACCGTTGATTTTCGATTTTCGATTGTTGATTGCTGATGGAAAAGCCTAGGCCAGAGCCTTCCAATCGTCAATCAACAATTAACAATCCTCAGTCCAATAAGAATCCCGCTTAGAAGGAGACCCTATGTGTCCGGCATGTTTGGCCAGCGCAGCCTTGATGGCGGGGAGTGTGTCGACGGGCGGAATTGCAGCGCTCGTCGTGAAGATGGTTCAGGGAAAGAAGCGTTTGCAGAACCAAGCTTCAAAGACCACCGAAAGGAGAAAAGACGATGGCAACGATGACGAGCAAGACGGAACGGGCGGCGGTGGTGCCGCAAGCTGAGTGGCTTGCCGCCCGCAAGGAGCTCTTAAAGAAGGAAAAAGAATTCTCGCGGCTGCGAGATGAACTCAGCCGGCAGCGGCGCGCGCTGCCGTGGGAACGGGTTGAGAAGAACTACGTTTTCGACGCACCCAAGGGGAAGGAGACGCTCGCTGACCTGTTCGGCAAGCGGAGCCAGCTGATCGTGTATCACTTCATGTTTGGTCCTGGGTGGAAGGAAGGTTGCCCGAGTTGCTCGTTCCTGGCCGATACATTCGACGGTGCCGTCGTACACCTCGCGCAGCGCGATGTAAGCTTCGTGGCAATTTCCCGGGCAACCCTGCCGAAGATCGAAGAATTCAAGGGACGCATGGGATGGCGGTTCAAGTGGGTGTCGTCGTTCTCAAACGACTTCAACCGGGACTATCACGTGTCGTTTTCGAACGAGGACCGGGCCGAGGGCAAGGTGTACTACAACTACGGGACGATGGAATTTCCTTCGGAAGAAGGTCCGGGCACGAGCGTGTTCTACAAGAATCAGGGCGGCGAAATCTTCCACACCTATTCCAGCTATGCCCGGGGACTGGATCCGATGATTGGTACCTACAACTGGCTCGACCTGACGCCGAAGGGGCGCGACGAAGATGGGCTGGCCCATTCGATGGCGTGGGTGCGACACCACGATAGGTACGTCGATGGTCAGGTTGTGGACGCTAAAGCGTTGTACGTTCAGCCAGCGAAATCGTGAGGTGAGGGGTTCATGGCCGCTTTGTTCCGTGCGGAACGGCTTTGTCACCTTGAACGAAGTGAAAGATCTCTGCACTCCGCCGACGCCTGCAAAGAACACAGGTGCTCAGGATGACGGGCCGGCTAGTGCTTGTAGATGGTCGTGTCTGCGTGATAGTTGCGCCAGTCGAACCAGTAGTCCTTGAGAGCCGGGACGCGATCGAGGCATTTGCCCTGCGAGGGACCGGAGACGGCGCAGCCCTGGAAGTTCCATTCACTGGCGCTGGTGGTGTCGAGCAGGGTCCAGGCTGGTGAAGACGCGGTTTTCACGGCAGATGATGCATCGGCCTTCGCGTCGGCTGAAGTGGCGGCTCCTTTAGTCTCGGCCGGTGTTTCGCTCTTCGTCGCGCCCGCTGTCGCGTCCTTTAGAAAAAACTCTGCGTCCTTTCCGTCGATGCGGCGGATGAAGACACGAAAGGATTTGCCATCGGAGCCAACGGCGATCAGCAGCGGCGTGCCGCAAACCTGGTCGACGACGGGGGACTGTTTGACGAGCGTGTCCCAGGGATAAGCGCGGCTCGCGCCATCGAGTTCGAGTCCCACGACAACGTCGCGATCCTTGAGTTCTGTGCCGGGAAAGCTGATCACCACGGGAAGCTTGGCGACTTCCGACTCCCAGTTGCTGTCGTACTCCTTCACATATTCCGGTACCGGGGCCAGCACCTTGCCGTCCGACACCTCCGACTTCCACTCGCCGAAGGTCAACTCATCGCTCAAAATCAGTTCGAGGGACGCGCCTTGCAGCTGGCCGTAGATGGCTTTGCCGGTGATCTGCTGCCACCAACTTCCGGTTTCTTTGTCTCGCATGAGGAAATTCTGGTTGTTGATGCCCGCCAGATAAAAATGCAGAACCCTGCCCTTGACCGTGCGCGTCCACACCAGACCGGTGTGACAGAGCGTTCAATAGGTGATGGCCACGGGGACGCCGGCGAGGACGTCGTTCAACACATGGTGGTAGGCCATTTCACGGATGGGATAGGCGCGGGCCTCTGAGCCGGAGCGAATGGCAAGAACCATTTCTCCTTGGCCGAGCTTGCTGGCGGACGAGGATTCGAACTGCGGGCTCTCCACGGGATGGAACATCCACTCGAAGTAGTTGAGGCGGGCCATGACCGCGGAGAATGCCACCAGCAGCATCGCGCCGGCGAGAATGATCTTGCGCCAGCGATTGGCCGCACCCCAGAGCACGAGCGCGAATACCAGGCAAATCAGGGCGGCGACGATGGTTCCCCAGGGAGCGCGCTGGCGCAGGGCGGTGGCCAGCGCCAGGGCCGCAGGAGTCTGGTGGCGGAACGGGCGGATGATGTAGGCAGGAACGAAAAATAATCCGATGGCCGCCAGGGCGGACGCGGTGAAGAGGAACCAGCAAAAGGCGCGGCGGAAAGGGTGCATGGTTTGGGAAATCCCCAGGGCTCTGTGCAATTGTAGCGAATCGCGGGAAAAGAAAAACGCCCCGGCCCGCAAAGGCGGAACCGGGGCGGGTGCATCAAGTCTCCGACGATTACTGCGGCGTGAAGTTCTGGTGGTAGCTCAGGTTCACGACGTCCTGGAACTCCGGCGTAGCCGGGGGCAGATTGTTCGGGTTCAGAAACAGCACGTCAAAGAAGTAGTTACGAGTGGGCGGATTGTACACCGTGGTACAGCACTTGAACGTGCCGGTGTTGTACTCGGCATAGTACATGCTAACGAGGGACCCGTCGTAATGCAGTGTCGAGTTCCAATTCTCCAGATAACGCAAGAAGTTGTGCAATCCACCGTCGGTGCCGAAGTCATTAATCGCCGCGGTGTTGGCCCACCCGGGGCTGGGGAATGGAATGTTCTTGCCGCCTGATATGGCGGCTCGGTAGTAGGCGTCAGCGGTAGCCGTTCTGCTGCCAGCGGCCGTGCTGTTGAGCATACTGTTCGAATCGGACCACTGGTTGGACAGCACCGTGACCGCATCTGCGATGATCGCAGCGGCGGAGTGTGGGGTTTGAGTCGGTGTGGCATTGGTCGCCGTGGCCCAGAACGGATCGACACCGGTGGTGTTGTAGTCGCCGTAGACGTAAACCGGGTTTTCCGACGCGACAGTGAACCCTCCGCAACCGGTAGGAGCGGCGGCGCTCGTCGTGCATCCGCTGGCGGCAGGCTTGATCGGCAAGTAGCTGACTTTCGCCGCACTCATACCGCCATCGATCAGTCTGAGGGCGTGCCGCGCTCCGGTCACCATGTTGGCTGCGCCCTGGGTTGTACAGGCGGTATTGCGAACGTACGGATTCAACGGCGCGCCAGTGTTCGTATTTTTGCCGAACCCATAACCGATGTTCTTGGCGCCCCAGGCATCGAGGCGCCCGTTCTGGTCTGCATCTTCGGGAGAGTAGGTGTAGTAGGTTCTGCCCTCGAGCGCGCCGTCGGGATTTGGGGACGTTAAGTTCTGAGCCGAATTGACCACGTCTTCTAGCCCGGAAACGCCACTGATCACGCCGGCGAGAGTTTGACCTCCGTTGGTGGGATTGGGGTCGGTCAGCATGCCGCGGTGGTCGGAGAAGTAAAGGACGTATCCGTTTTCGTTGACATAGTTCACGTTGGCGCCGCTGCCGGCAATCGTTCCGTTGAGCCATCTGGCCAGGTTGCCTACATCCAGATCGACGACGTTCATGATGCCATTAACCGCGCAGGAACCGGCGGCTTGCGTCTGGTCCCGCATCTCGCCTTCGCGGGTATCGTAGAAATTGATGGGATACCAGTCGGTCGCATTCGCGCCCGTCACTATCGTGTTGCGAAGTTGCTGAAGGATGAGAATGGCGTTGGGGTTCACCGTATTCGAGGCTTGAGGAGTTGTAAGGTTGGCGTTGTTGGGCTTGCCAAAACCAAACGCCAGCCATTGGCGAGTGACGCCTACCCAAGCGCCGACGTTGTTCAGATACTCGACCCTCAGCCAGGCGCCGGTGTTAGCGGGGTTGGCGCCCACGGGCGGATTCGTCGTGACTTCGCCCAGCAGCGGCCATTGCGTCCAGGTCGTCAGGCCGGCATCGGTGTAAGGGGGAATCCAATTCGCAGTCGGGACCGTGGCGGTATTGGCCGTCGCAAAGGCTTCGGGAGCGCCCGGAGGAGTAGTATTGGCGTTCATCTGCAGGTCGTCGGCGTCGAGCGCAGCCACACCGCGCTCGGGATGCAGATCAGCCACCGTGTCGGCAAGCAGGATCCGAATCTGAGCCTTGTTGTAGAGGCGCGAGCTTCCCAGGGCGCTCGTGGGGGTTTCAGTCTGCGGCTTACGAATAATCGCAATCGGATCGGTGCAAGGCGGTGGGTTGCTGGTGCAGGGATTCTGCACAAAGGGTAACTGCATGTTCTTGGCGCCAGTCAGCGAGTTGGTGACGAAGCCATTCAGAGTTCCCTGGGAAATGGTGGTTGCGAAGTTGCTATTGGCGGAGCCGGCGATGGTGGGATAACCGCCGCTCCAGCTGGCATCGCCCGGAACCGTTCCGGCACCGGGGAGCGCTACACAGTTTGCCCCTGTAGGCGGGATCGGTGCCAGAGCGCAGCCGCCGCTGGCTTTGGGAACCCAGACCGTTCCACCGTAACCGGCTGTGGTCGAGTGTCCGTTTTCCAGTTGATCCATAATGACCTGATTGAAGGCCGCAATTTTGTCGTTGAATACCAGGTTGCCGCCGGCGGCGAGGAAGAGATTCTGGTTGCCGTGAACACGGCCGCCAAAGCTGAAGTCGGGGCCGGGAAAGTAGCTGCAATCATAGCCGCAGAACACGCCGACCTGAAACACGGGAATCAGAGCGATTTCTACCTTGCGCGTGACGTTGACCGAGGCGCCAGCCGGACGGGTGGCGATCACCTGCAGCGTCATGGGGATGATTTCCGCGTACAGTCCATAATTGGATCCGGAGCTGACGGTGTTATAGCTGCTCACGGGAGTTCCGCCGGCATTCACCGGATAGGTGATGCTTTCGGTGTAGTTCATCCCGCTTACCATGGCAGAGGTTGGGGGGAAGTTGATTAGGTTCTGAATCTGGAGATTGGTGGGGACCATGTACTGGGTGTAGAGTGCCGACAAGTCCGCCGTCAGTTT
>JBARBI010000355.1:0-2931 GCA_049792875.1 Candidatus Sulfotelmatobacter sp. | reverse complement strand
GAGCCATAGGTGGTGACGCGTTTGACCTCCCGTGCGCGCCAAACGGACATGGCGATCGCCACGATGACGGCGGCGATTCCGCCGGAGGCGGCGATGTACGCGCCCTCGACGAAGATGTCGCGCGCATACGCGTCGTAGGCCAACCACCACCAAAAGAAGGCCGGCGGTTGATAGACTGGCCAGCCGAGGAATTCGAACCATGGAAGGCCGAGCTGGGTCTGGAAGGCCAGACGCCAAGCAACCCACTCCGTTGCTCCCCAGACGAAGGCGAGCGCCACGGCGCTGACCAGGAGTACTTGGCCCCAGAGGATCTTGGTCGCGTTCATGGCGACCTAAGATGAGCATTCTGGTCCGGCCCGAATGCAAGATTGCGCGGTTGGACAGATGGCCGCCGACTAGCGTAGCGCGCGAATCGGATTGCCTGCGACGCGACTCAACCTGCGGGAGCCGCGTGTGACCAACCTCGTGTCAGCCGAGCCGATTCGTGCCTCCAGGCTGAGAATGCCGCTTCCGGTTTAGCAAAGAGACATTTCTGGAACAGCTCCATTCGACAGCTCGACCTTGCACTGTGGGCGCAAGTTCGCGGCCGCCGATTGTCGTCATGGTCTTAACGGTCGATTTGGCGGGTTTAGCTTCGCTACAACGCGTGGAAACATACCGCGCCGCTCAGAATCATCTGAGAGAGGAAAGTGGAGCCGTAGACGACGCGGCCGATTTCGGTTTGATTCGGTCGTGATCAAATGGGCGAGCTGATGCACCGCCAAAGCCCGGGATCAAGCATCGTGCTGCTTCCGGCCGCGTTGAGCGATTTCCATAAGGATCCGTTGACGCCGTTTAGCCCACGCGTCCAGGCGAGCGAGATGCGGCCCGGGCCAATCAGGCGGGGCCCGGCTTTTCTCGCTCGAGAGGCGCCCAGCGCGCCGTTCGTGCGGACTCGACTGCGAAGGTTCTGCACGGAGCACCGAACTTTGGGCCATGGGTTTCTCCTTCCTTGCATAACCGGCGGTTCTATCGGAGAAGAGTCACGACACCGACTCGGGTCTAGCCTTGGGTTTTTTACTGCGCATCCGGGATTGAGGGAGCGTCACTGCAGCTTGGTTCAGGTCGCTCGCTGGTACGAGCTGACGGGGCTATAGGCGGGCGAACTCAGCTGTCGCCGAGCCGCTGACGCGAAGGTCGGAAGCCTGGAGCAGCTCCGACGCAAGCCTCCTGACCTCATCAGCGCTTCCAATCAGCCGCGCAAGCATAGTCCGCACGTCGACATCCTGTTCCATCGGCGACAGCGACACCAGCGCAGGCTGCGCATTGTCGTCGGTCGAGATTGGCGCGACAAAGCGATAGCCTTGGCCGGGAGTCGTGACGAGGTAGCGGTTGCCGGCCTGGCCGTCGCGTAGCGCTCGGCGCAGAGCGGCGACATGGACCGAGAGATTGGCGTCGACCACGGTAATGCCGGGCCATACACGCAACATGAGCTCCCTCCTGGTGACCAGCTCGCCGTGCCGCTCTATGAGGGCGATAAGAATGTCGAGGGCCCGGCTGCCGAGAGGAACGGGCTGGTCCGCTTCGAACAAGAGGCGTTGTTTTGGAAGCAGACAGAAGGCATCGAACCGGATGGCCGCCGCAGAGCACACTCCGGTTCGTACCTCCCTCGATGAGGTGGGTCGGTTAACCTGCTGGATATCGATGACGGGCCCAATGTTGCCGGGACCAGCTTCCAGAAGCGCGCGATCGCGGTGCGCCGACAAGGCGATAACCATAGTCATGATTCAGCTCTCGTTTGCGGTTTCAGGAGACGGGATCGCGGCCCTAAGCCATCTCGTCCCCTATCCTGTCGCAGACGATAGCACCGCAGGCGCGGCCTAGCCCAATGTGCAATGGTCGCTTTGACCTGACTCTCTGCACGCTCCAAATCGCATGGAAGCACAAGATCTCTAATGCTTTGGTATCGGCGGCCGCCGATACCTTCGCGCAGCTTTGCCCTTCAACGATAACTGGCGAATCACCGCTCACACAGAGTCCGTCCCGCGATTTGAGGAGCGCGACGACGCTCCATTGCCCATTGAAGACCGTGCGATCGGGTGTTCCTTCGCTTGAGCCCCGTCTTCTTTTTGCCTTGCAATGTTTTTAGCGGATTTACAAAGCTACATTTTGGTGGGGCCTACGCTTGATGTTAGCGGTCTGACGACGCGCCACCCCTAGCGCCTCGGTTAGGCTGAACCAGGTTATCTCCAATGGACGCAACCGTCATAACTGCACTCGCCGCGCTGGGCGGCGCCGGCATCGGCGGGGTCACGTCCGGCGTCGTGTCGGGGTTCAATCAAGAAATGCAGTTAAAAGCGCAGGAATCCACACAGGACAAGAGTTTGCGGCAGGCGTTATACAGGGATTTTGTTGAGCAGGCCTCGCAGGCCTATGTCTATGCACTACAGAACAACAGCGAGGACGTATCCTCCATGGTCGGACTTTACGCGAAAATCAGCAGAATGCGCGTCTTGTCCTCAGCCAGGGTTATCGAACACGCGGATCAGGTCATGAAATTGATTGTCGACACCTACCTAGCGCCGAATAAAAGCCTTGCAGAGCTACGAGGGATGATCATCAGCGGAGATCTGGACATCCTTCGTGATTTCAGCGAGGCCTGCCGAATCGAATTAGGACACGTCCGGGCGCCCTCCGATCAAACTGAAGTACGATTGTCTGTTCCAGCGCAGCGAAGAATCCAGGGGCGACCCGCGTAGCCCTTTGATCACCTGGATCGCGACACACGGGCGTCTTTCAACGCACCGCTCCTCACAGCGACAGCCCAACCGGGTCGCAACCCCTCACATGTAGGCCGAAATAGTTCAACTCGAGGGCGCCGAGCCTCACTTGTTTCGCCGACGTCAGTAACGGGATGGCAACCGGACAGGCTCTTCCGCGAAATAGTACCCG
>JBARBI010000354.1:0-2142 GCA_049792875.1 Candidatus Sulfotelmatobacter sp. | reverse complement strand
TCAAAATCATCCAACCCCGACTCTGGATCTCTCTCCTTGCCGGTGAACTTGTAGCGGTTCGGGTCGGTGCCACTGATCACGACCTCGCCGCCGTACGGAACATAGTCGCTCTCCCGCACGATCCCGCCGGTCGAGTTGGTCACGATGTCGGTGGACTTCAGGTGATCGGAGAAGTAGTACTCCACGGTATTCGCGGGCAGATCCACCCGCGCCACCCGCCCTCCGTTGAAGAACACGTACTCCTCGGTCGCGTTCCCCGACAGGTCGGTTTCCAGCAGCGGATCCCATCCCGGCCCCGTCCAGTAGAGTGTCCCGTTCGACTTCATCACGCACTTGCCGTCGCCGTCGTAGGTGTAGGTGACTCCACCGGCCGTCAGCAGTCGGTTCTCCGTGTCGTAGGTGTAGGCATGGCCGATGCCGTCGTTGATCAGGTTCCCCGCGCCATCGTACGCCATCCCGGTAGCGGGCGTGAACTGGTTATTGATGCCAACGCTCTGATTCAGCGTCGGCTGATTAGATAACCGTGTCGGCTCCCAGGCCGCCGAGTAAACTTGGTGCGCTCAAGCAACCAGGGCTCGGAGGAAAGGAGCCGAGCACATGAAGATTGTAGGTTGTGATTTACATACGCGCTACCAGCAGATCGCCATGCTGGATCAGGAGACCGGCGAACTGATCGAGCGCCGGTTAGAGCACGAGAGCGGAGAAGCCCGGGCGTTTTACGCAGGGTTGTCGGGTCCGGTGCGAGTGGGGATCGAAGCGACCGGGCACACACGCTGGTTTGAGCGGATGCTGGCCGAGTTGGGGCACGAGCTCTGGATCGGGGATGCGGCGCAGATCCGGGCGTCGGTAGTGCGCAAGCAGAAGACGGATGCGCGCGACGCGGCGCACTTACTGGAGTTGCTGTTGAGTGAACGCTTTCCGCGCATCTGGCGGCCGACGATGGCGGAACGCGATCTGCGGCAGTTAGTCTGGCATCGGCAAAAGCTGGTGTGGATGCGCAACGCGGTGGGCAATCAACTGCACGCTCTGGCGATGGGCGAGGGCGTGTGCCGGAAGAAGAAGTTGTTCACGAAGAAAGGACGCGTCGAATTGGAGGGTTTGGGACTGGGAGTGTGGGCGAGCTATCGCCGGCAGGAGTTGCTGACGATGCTCGATCGCTTCGACACTTCGCTGGGAGAGTTGGACAAGGCGGTAGCCGAGCAAGCGGAACAGAATGCGGCCGCAGTCCTGTTGATGACGCATCCAGGAGTCGGGCCAGTGACTTCTCTGGCGTTCGTGCTGACGCTGGGACCGGTGGAGCGGTTCGAGCGCAGCAAGCAAGTAGTGAGTTACCTGGGGCTGAATCCGCGCGAACATTCTTCGGGCGGGCGGCAACGACTGGGAGCAATCTCGAAGCAAGGCAATCCGATGATGCGTTCGTTGTTAGTCGAGGCCGGACACACGGCGGCGCGATTGGATGGCGAGTTACGGCAAGACTATCAGCGGCTGAAACTGCGCCGGGGCAGTGGCGTGGCCAAGGTCGCAATCGCCAGGAAGCTGGCGGTACGGATGTACTGGATGCTGCGCGGCCAGGCCAGTTATGCGCAGCTGGTTCGCATGCAAGGCAGCCCGTGGGCCACCCTGGTGAAGGAGTAACACATCGTTGGGCTGATTGGGCGCCTTGCCTCCCCGAAACAGTCGGGGTGTCTGAACAACGAATCATGGTCGGAAGTCAGTGACCGGATAGATGGTTGGTGGAACCAAACGTCCACCGCAGGATTCTGAAAGCGGGCCTCGGTCGCATGAGCAAAAGCAAAAGCAACAGCAAGAGCAACCGCAAGAGCAACACCAAAACCTTCCACGAAAGGGAAAGTCAAAACCTTTCGCCGGTCCACGTGTCTCTTGACAACGCCGACACGGTTATAGAGGGTGGCCCAGATCTCGCGCGCTGTTGTCTTTGGTGCTGACACCACCTGACAGAGGGTGCCCCATGTCTCGTGATTTTCGAGACATGGGTACTCCGACTGTTAGCACCATGGCCTGTAAGCCGCTGGCATTCTAATCTTCAGTCTGCGAAACTTCCCAACGGCGAAACGCGGAGACGACGGGACGTACCCCAGTTTTTCTGAGGACGAACCATGGTGGTCCTCCCAACCCCGATTG
>JBARBI010000353.1:0-6217 GCA_049792875.1 Candidatus Sulfotelmatobacter sp. | reverse complement strand
GAGCAATCCAATCCTGGAACCGCGCTCTCTTGATCCTGAGTCAGCAAGGTTGCAAAGTTTTGCAGCTTAGCGGCGAGTATGGAACGAGAAATAAGCCTTGTCAATGAAGCCTAGATAGCAATTAAGGTACCACAGTCACTCGTTGCGACTAAGGCGATTCTTTCCACCTCCGCCGGTTGGAAATCATTTTCGATGCGAGAACGGATTCCTACGGGACCGTTACGATCACGCCGGTACACGGTTTCGAACCACGTCTGCGGTAGCTGTGCTGCACGGCCGCGTCGAAATAGATTGCGTCTTCGGCCTCCAGAAGAAATTCTTCGCTGCCAATCTTGATCGCCAGCGCCCCCTTTAATACATAGAGAAATTCGATTCCGGCATGCTGGTGAGGCTTACGTTTTTCCGGCGGCACGTCTTGAAAATCGGCCAGGAACGCGCTCAGCTTGCGCTCCGTCGCCCGGTAATCCAGGCACTCGAAGTAATACTGCACATCCGGCGTGCCCGGCTTTTCCGGGAAGCGGACTCGCTCCGCCTTCCGCACCACGCCCACCACCCGGCGCTTGCGTTCATCGGTGAAGAAATAATCGAGTCCTACCCCGAAGACCATCGCGATACGCAAGAGTGTGGGCAGAGTGGGAAACAACTTTCCCCTTTCCAGCTTGGAAAGCAAAGCCGCCGAGAGCCCAGCGTGCTTGCCCAACTCCACCAGTCCCATGCTCTGGCGCAGGCGCATGGACCGCAGTTTTTCACCGATGGAATACCGGCCGAGGCCTTCGGAAATGGTGTTAGGGATCCCCGTTGTCATTTCTCGATAATAAAATAATTGTTCGTAACAATAAATCTTCCGATCGCAAAGAGACTTCAGGTGAGGAGACGTTGCTCGCAACTTCTCGACGACTGCTCCCATGCGCGAAAAGAGCCAGGTTGGCGGACGTGGCTTTCTTTGCTTGACGATTCCTGGGAGGATCTCTACTGGGGCTTCTTCTTGAACATGTCCATCACGCTGTTGACGGGATTTGGCTGGCTGGTATTGCCTTTGCCGCTCAAAGCGTCCTTCAAAAGGCCAGTGGCGATTCCGGCGACGTCGGGAACAAACTTCGGGTCGGAGGTCGTGCCCGAAACCGTGAACGGGATGGTCCCCATGCCGCCGACGGCGGCGTTCATTTTGAAGGCGAGTTCGTTGGCTGGGCTCACCGTGCCCGCCCCGGTCACCACGCCAATCGCGGGGACGGTGAGATTGATGTTGTCGGCACGCGTACCATCGGGAGCCACGCGTACGTCGGAACTGAAATTCTGAATGGTGGTGTCATTGCCGGTGTTCTTGCCCGACAGGGCGGAGATGGCGGAGAGTTTCGAGCCCAGGTTGAAGTTGGCCAGCGAGGAATTTTCCAGCCGCACGGTACCGACCGTAACTAATTTATCAACTGGACCGGCAATCGCCATGGTCGTGTTGAGTGTGCCTCCCTTCAGGGTTGACTTCGGAGGTAACATCACACCGAGCGCGGGAAGCATGGCTTCCAGATCGTCCACGGGCATGCCCTGCCCGTTCAGCTTCAAATTGACCGCAGTGACTTTGCCGTGCGCGTCATAGGTGCCGGTCATATGGGCGACGGCCTTGCCCATGGCGACTTCACAGGCAGGGATGGTGCCGGTCTGTTTGGCCAGATCGTGCATCACTGTGTAGGTTACCTGCACGGGTCGGCCCGCCGGCGAGCCCTTCGGAACGACCTGTAAATTCGTGGCTGTCAGCTTGCCGCTGGTTTTGGCTTCATGACCGTTGGAGGTGACGTTTCCATCGTAGTCGGCGATGCCTGAGATCCCGGATGCGGGATCCAGAATACCCGAGGCCGCCAGATTCATCTTTTGGATGGTCACCTTGGCCTCGACCGGGGTGACGGCCGCGTTGTTGGCGTCGATCGGTCCAGCCTTGCCGTCGAGCTTCAGGCTTCCATCGGCGGGGAGTTGGGCGGTCATTTTGAAAGGGAAGGAAGAGCTGGGGGAGAAGTTAGTCACCTCAATATTAACCTTATCGTACACATGAGGCTTCTCCACAGCTCCTGCGCGCGACACCGTGAGGCGCCCCTCATTCACGGTCAGCTTTGCTACCGAAAAATTCTGATTCCCTGCGGAGGAAGGGGCAGGGGAGGCCGCGGGTTTCGAAGCGGAGGGATTTTTTCCACCAAGGCTCGAGAAGTTCCACTTCTCCCCGTTCTCCGATCTGACCAGGCTGATCTCGGGCTGGTTCAGCGTCACTTCGGTCACGTTTAGCGTCTTGGAGAAAATCAGCGGGATCATCTCCACGCCCACTTTGAGCGACTTCGCCTGCACAAAGTCTGACTTGCTGAATGCGGGATCGTCTGCGATCGAGATATTGTCGGCGGACACGCTGCCGGAAAGCAGCGAAAGCGAAAGATTCCCCACCTTGACCGGCCGTCCCAAGGCGTCGGTGAGTTCTGACTCGAGTTTGGGCCGGAACGTGTTCGCGTCGATGAAGAACGGAATGGCGACGACGATGATGATCAGCACAACAACGATGACGGCCAGAATCTTCAGGATGCGTTTCATGATTCGTACCTCCTGCCGGAACGGCAAACTAGCGGCTACGTCTTGCGGTGGGAACTGCTCAAGTCGAGTGTATCACTGCGGGTCCTGCAGCAGTTCGGGGGATGGGACCGTGCCGGTCTCCATCTGCTTCTCGCGTGCGGAGCGATGTTCGTTGTCGATGCGCACGGACGCCTCCAGTTCCTTCTTTGCTTCTTCCTTGCGTCCCATGTGGAGCAGGATTTGTCCGCGTACATAATGAACGTCGGTGCGAGCCGGATCGAGTTTTTCGGCCGCATTAATCTCCACCAGGGCCTGGGCCAGCTTTTCCTGACGCTGATAAATCTTTGCCAGCCCCAGATAGGAATTGACCAGCCGGGAATCGCGGCGCAGCGCCTCGCGGTAGCTCTTCTCGGCGCTTTTGTCGTCTTGCATCAGCCAGTAAACGTCGCCCAGCTTGTCGTAGTTCAGGGCGAGGTCGGGTTCGGCGGCGATGTCTTTCAGGAACTCATCGCGCGCCTGGAGATAATCCTGCTGTTTCAAGTAGGTCAGGCCCAGGTTGAAGTGCACGAAAGGAAGCTTGGGATCGGCCGCGGCCGCCGCTTGAAATTCCGCCAGGGCTCGGTCGTACTGGTCGAGATTCAGATGAGCTTTTCCCATGAAGAGATGAAATTGGGGGGAATCTCCACCGACTTTCACGAGCTGCGCGACGGCCTTCTCGTCCAGATCTTTTTGGCCGGCACGACCGGCCGCAATCGCGAGCACGTAGAGATAGTCGAGTTTTCCCGATTCTTGCGGCCATAGGGGCTCGAGGGTGCTCACCGCATCGGCCCAGCGCTCCGCGAAAAAATAACACTGGCCCAGAAGATACCGCGCTTGCAGCGAGTCTGGCTGGTCGCGGACCACCGACTCAAACGGCGGAATTGCCTTCAAGAATTCGCTCTGCCGGTAGTAGGCGAGTCCAATGTTGAGCCGGATCCCCGGTACTTGGGGCAGCAGATGCTCGGCCTTATGCAGCATTTCCAGAGCCTGGGTCCACTGCTTGCGCCGCATGTAGATCACGCCAAGATTCACGTAAGCTCCGGGAGTCTGGGGAGCGTTCAGCGCCAGCACCTGGCGGAAATTGTGTTCGGCATCGTCGAGGCGCCCCTGGGTGAGGGCGTCCTGCCCGCGCTGAAAAAGTTGGGCGGGATCGGCCGGAATCACGTTGCCGGGAGAGGCTGTGGAAGCACTACTGTGCCCATTTCCTGTGGGGCTGGTCGAAGCCTGGCGCGGCGGAATGGCCGTCGCCATCCCCGCCAGTAGAAGCCAAACAAAACATTGCAGTGTGATTCGTGCGCTTGACACTCGCATTACTCTCTGCTGTAGTGTCCGCCAGTGTACGCTTTCAATACAAGCGGCAAGGCACACTTCGAAAGCGAACTCGAAATTCCGGCGCAAAGGCTGCGATGGTGACCATTCGTGACGTGGCGAAGGAAAGCGGATTTTCCTCGACCACGTTGTCGATCGTTTTGAACAACGCACCATTAGCCAGCTAAATCCCTGCCGTCACCAAAAAGCGCATTGAGCGTGCCGCACAGAAGCTCGGATACCGTCCCAACCAGTTCGCGCGCTCCTTGCGCAGCAAACGCAGCCACACGGTCGGAGTCATGGTGTTCGACATGACCGCCCCGTTCTGCACGCTGATCCTGCGCGGCATCGAAAACACGTTATACCAGTCGTCCTACCTTCCCATTCTCACCGATGTGCACAACGAGCGCAGCCGCTTCGAGCGCTACCTGGAAATGCTGCTCGACCGCCGCATCGAAGCCCTGATTGTTCTGGCCAACTGGCTCTTCCTCGATATCAATCTGCTGGGCGATCTGGAAAAGAGCAGCGTGCCCACGGCGATGATCGGCTGCGAATTGAAGACGGACTCGATCAGTTCGGTCATCGTGGACAACGAGGTGGGCGGCTACCTCGCGCTGGAACACCTGCACTCTCTCGGCCACCGCAAGATAGCCTTCATCCGCGGGCCCAAGGCGCTCACCGATAGCGCCCCGCGCTGGCGTGGCATTCGAAATTGCGCCAAAGAATGCGCACTGGAACTGGATTCCCGCCTGATCCTGGAGCTTCCGGAATCGCGTGACCCCATGTCGAGCTTCGAATCGGGGCATAAGCTCACCGAGGAACTGATTCGGCAGAAGCGCCCGTTCACCGCGCTGCTGGCCTTCGATGACATGAGCGCGTTTGGTGCGATCCGGGCTTTGACCAGGGCGGGTGTGCGCGTGCCGGAGCAATGCTCGGTGATCGGTTTCGACGATGTGGCGACGTCGGCTATTTACACGCCCTCGCTGACGACCGTGCGCCAGCCCATGGAAGCGATGGGAGCGTCGGCGGTGGCGATCGTGGTGGACGGCATCAATGGCGTGCTCGAAAAGCGCGAAATCAGTGCCACCCATCGCAAAGTGGCGCCGGAATTGGTGGTGCGGGAGTCGACCCGCAGCCTGCTGTAACCCGGGGGATGGTGAGTCCGCCGGCAAGTTGGTGGGGAGAGGTGGCAGGGGACGGTTTTGCAAAAAATTACACCTCACCCTATCTGGCTATCGCTTTTTTCTTGACAGACGTTGTTCCATAAAAGCACTATTCATACGTTTTAATAACCCGTCTTGGGGTCTCACTCCACTGGGCGGAAGTGTCTGTCTGACCAAGAAGCCCCGGGCCGGGAGGCTCGGAAGCAACAACGGCAAAGCCGACTGAACTCGCGCCGGGCAAAGCCTGCGCCATCGGGGAGAGCGTGATGAATTTACATCGTGTGCTGTTGCGGATCGCGTTGCTGGTTGTAACGTTTTGCGCCGCCGCCTGGGCCCAGGACACAGGTTCCATCACCGGCACGGTGAAGGACCCATCCGGCGCAGCGATTGCAAACGCCGCGGTCACGGTTTCCAGTGCTGCTCACGGCATCGACCGTCAAACCGCTACCAACTCCACCGGCGATTACAACGTATCCGGGTTGACGGGCGGGACCTACGACGTGATCATCACGGCCAACGGCTTTAAGAAGTACCAGGCCAAGGGAGTGAAGCTGGATGTGGCCGAAAAAGCGCGCGTCGACGTTACTCTGCAGGTCGGAGCCTCCAGTACGGAAATCGTGGTTGAGGGTACCAACGTCGCCCAGGTCGAGACCCAGTCCTCCGATCTCACCGGCACCGTGGACAGTAAGGAAATTTCGCAGCTGGAATTGAACGGACGCAACTTCACCCAGCTAGTCACACTAACCCCGGGCGTCAGCAACCAGACCGGACAGGATGAAGGCACAGTCGGCGTCTACGGCAACGTCAGCTTCAGCATGAACGGGGGCCGCGTCGAATACAACAACTGGGAACTCGACGGCGGCGACAACATGGACAACGGCAGCAACTCCACGTTGAACGTTTATCCCAGCATTGACGCCATTCAGGAATTCAAAGTTCTCACATCGAACTATGGCGCGCAGTATGGCCGGAACGGTTCGGGCACGGTCGAAGTTGAGACCAAATCTGGAACCAAGTCTTTCCACGGCGACGCGTACGAGTACATCCGCAACGACGCGTTCAATTCGCCAGCGTGGTTTCAGAGCGGCGTTGTGCCGGAGTACAAGAAGAACGACTACGGCTACACGATCGGCGGTCCAGTTTACATTCCGGGGGTCTACAAC
>JBARBI010000352.1:0-7719 GCA_049792875.1 Candidatus Sulfotelmatobacter sp. | reverse complement strand
TCGTTAGACAGCGCTGAAGACAAAAATACGAGAATTGTTCGTACGAACCTTCACGATGAAATACTTAAATTGAAGCAAGAACCAGGCAATAATATTTTAATCGGTGGTGTTGATGTTCCTTCACAACTAATAAAGCTTGGTCTGGTTGATGAATTTCGTTTTGTCGTTGGGCCAATCGTGGCAGGAGAAGGGAGACGGCTGTTGGAAGGGGTTCGCCTGCCGGAGAGATTACAACTAAAACTTGTCGAATCGAAGATTTTTAAATCAGGATGTGTTGCGCTTCGCTACTTGAAACGGTGACAGTAAAATCTGCGACGGCCGCGCGGCTGGCTCAAATTCAACAAGATCAGATAGGACTCGAAAGGAACTCAGTCATGAGAAAAATCAATGTGATGGAATGAGCCCCATTTCTCGCAAAGAACGCGAGAAATGGGGCACCCAGCCTATTTGAGGGATGCGTCGCCCGAAAAAAATGGAGTAGCTGTCGATTTTCGCTTTCCCGAACGACAATCTGATAACAGAACGATGAGCTACGGCTCTTTTGAATCACAGGAAGCAAGGAGTCACAGGAAACAAGGAGGAATGGGTGAAATACATCTGTTTGGGATACCTCGAGCCCGGAAAAATCGAAGGGATGACCGAGGACGAGCGACACGCAATGCTCGACGATTGCTTTGAGCACAATGACCATCTGCGCGCCAACGGACATCTGGTTGCCGAAGTACCTCTTCAGCCTCCGGGGACCGCTTTGACACTGTACTGGAAAAACGGCAAAGTCGCGACCACCGACGGCCCCTATGCGGAAACCAAGGAACAGCTCGGCGGCATTCAGATCCTTGAGGCGCGAGACCTCAATCATGCCGTTCAGCTGATCTCACAGCTTCCAGGTTTTAAGTGTGGACTTGGACCGATTGAGATACGGCCGATTGCGGATTTGAACGAAATGATGAGGGAGAGCGAGCGGCGGCGGCGAAAGGATACCTCGCGATGAGGCGCCGATGGTCTTGGGTGAGCGAAAATGGAAAACTGGAATGGAAAACTGGGGACAGACGGAACGTTCCCCAATCTCCCCTCGGAAAAACAGGAAACGTCCCGTCTGTCCCCAGTTTTCCCCCTACATCTACAGTCCACAAAAGTAGCGAGCGCTCTTTGGGAACACGAAACGATGGCGGTTTATTTGATTCAGAGTCTCGGTCATCCTGCCGGAGACCAAAGCAGCCACGATGGTGGAGCTCATCCAAGGACTGCAGGGCACTCTGGCACGACCTTCGAGGAAGGAACTTCCGCTGCCTGGTCTTAAAGGCAACGACGACACTGAGGGCACTGATCGGGAACTCTGACGCGCTAGTTGTTTGACTCTCGCTGCGGGTCGTTACCAAGGTTCGGGCGGATAGTGTACTAGCGGACACCCGGGCCACAATCCTTCCGACTTTTCAGTTACAGACCAATTTGGAGTTAAGGTGGGAACTACGTGGTGCTTGCACTGGCCGACTAGCGCCTAATCCTTCGGAAGAGCAAGGTACACTGACATGCACAACGGAGCAGCCCCCACAATACTTCGGCGCAGTTCGAGAGTACCGACTGCACTCCAGATCCTCGTTACCAGTCTAGAAGGAACACACTTCTCAGAGGTGTGTGAAACCCTGGTGGTCAACGCACATGGTTGTGCCATTCTGACCCGAGTCAAGTTCGACACAGGTGTTCCTCTGAATCTTCACAGCAAGGACGGGCGCGAGACTACAGCTCATGTGGTCACATGCCAACCGATCGGCTCCGATCAAGGGAGCTGGAGGCTGGGAGCGCAACTCGACCGACCCGAGAATTTCTGGGGCTTGAGAGAGTGTCCTAAAGATTGGGTACTTCCGGCGCCGGTGGTGCAGAGGCCTCCCCAGATTCTTAAGTCCACGAACACTTCGGTCTCTCGGCAATCGTCCGGCCAAGAGACCCAGCCCTCGGAAGCCGTGCGTGATCGCGTCGCGCGGCAATTGGAAGACCAGGCGCGGAGGATGATTGCAGAATCGGTACGTCCGCTCCAAGCTGAGGTCATGGCGCTCAGGGAGCGGGTGGCGCAACGAGAAGCGAATCCTAGCCGCTTTGAGGTCTCGCTCTCGAAAATTCCTCCTGAGCTCGAACAACAGATCGAGTCACGTCTGCGAAAGGACCTCGGACCAAGAGTCCTGGACGAGGCGCGCCAACAGTCCGTGCATTTGCTGGAATCAGCCAGGGCAACGATTGACCAGCGAATTACCGAAGGCCACGACAATTTTCTGCGCAGGGTCGGGGAAGAACTTGGAGTCGTCGAGAAACGTGCACAGGACATTTCCGCGCACATCTCCGAGAGCACCCGGGAGCACCTGCGTCGCGGGTTGGAAGATTTTCAGCAGAGATTATTGGACGGAGGCAACTCCCTCAGACACTTGAGCGAAGAGCTTCTGGAGTTTCTCCAACATAACTTGAATGCCGAGCACGATGCGCGGCGCGGAGACTTAGAACAACTTCGATCAGCGGTTGCGTCAGAATCGTCACGTTTGCAAGAACAAGTTGATTATCTGGACGCTCGCATCGCGAAACTGGACGAATCTACACGCTCCCTGGAGTCAGGCCTGGACCATCGCCTGGGCCGGATGTCCAGCGAGATCGTAAAGGACACACGCAGCCAATTCGAAAATCTGGCGAATGAGATTCTCGAGGAATTGACAGCCCGCAGCATCAAGGCGCTCAGCGATCAGCTCGATGAAGCCACTGAAAAGATGAAGATTGCCCAGAATGGAATCGTCGCTTCGGCCTCGGAATCACTGAAGTGCCAGGCCGCGAATGCTTCGCAGGCTTTCGAGCACTCCATGGCGCATCTGGCGAGACTTTCCATCGAACGCTGGCGGCTCAAGATGGAAGCAGGATTGAATGCTCTGGCAAAGAGTCTTAATGAGTAATTTCGGTTGGAAGCAGGAGCCAGCGACGACGGAAGGCAGAGTGAGTCACAAGTGAGGCTTGGCAGCGCTGGGGCCAAAACCTCTGGCCTACGCTGGTGCCAAGTCGCCGCTAGTCGCCGTGCCGATGTTGGCTTCTGAATTCTGCCTGGCCCTGTAGTGCGGACGCCCGCCGGCGAGTGCGACGCATCGCGCCCCAGTCATACTCGTAGACAGCCCCACAACGCACGCAGACCTGATAGTCCTGTCCGTAAACACCACTATGGGGCCAGGAGAATTGATGACGACAGAATATTTCGAGGAATCGCTTAAGGAATTTAGTTGCCATGACTGCCTTTTGACTTGCGGTGATGGTGTCTTGCGCTATTCATCGGGTCGAATTCGCTAAAGCCGTGAAAAGCCGAGCTTTGTTTTGTCAGTCTGTAGTGTGACAGTAGCACGAAAAGCTGGCAGAAGGATTCATCCCTTGGTTCAGTCGGCACCAGGATGATGGTCAGTGCGCAGTCTCATTACTCTGTTGCAGCAGCACTGTTTCAAAGGAAGGGTGTCTCGATTCGCAATACTTCTTTGCGTCGTTCCCTGAGCGTCCACCATTGAGCCTGCCCACCCGGGCCAACTGCTGTGAACAGGCGTGGATGTTGAAAAAGGGCTCTTGGCAGAGAGATCTCGGGAAGATTTATCTAGGCTTCTATGAACAAAAGCCAGTTATCAGATCTCCGACTTTCCCGTAAACGATGCGCTTCTGCAACTTAGCGTTTGGCAAGGAATGTGCTCTCCAGATTCTTGTGGAAGGGACCGGCGCTTCCCTTTTCCACCCGCCAAGATGAAAAGTCTAGGAGGAGGCCGCTATGGAGAAGCAAAAGGCGATAATTCTGTGCATCGACGACGACGGCGCTGGGCTTGAAGCCCGCAAAGAGCTGCTGGAGATCAGTGGCTACGAAGTCTTGAGCGCTCAGAGCGGAGAGCAAGGCCTGGGATTGTTTGTTTCCCATCCGGTTGATGCGGTGGTCTTAGACTACAAAATGCCTGGGATGAACGGAGATCGGGTGGCGAGTCAGATGAGGCGTGTCAAGCCAGACGTCCCCATCTTGATGCTTTCCGGCTACTGTGAATTGCGCCGGAACGAACTTACTTGTGTCGATGCCTTCCTGAGCAAGGGGGAATCGTGGTCAACAGTCGTTTCGACCCTGGATCGGTTGCTGAAACTGCGCTTTCTATGTTTTGATCGCTGGTTGGAAGACTGGAAGCACCAGCTCACCGGATGAACCCCGGTTGGCGCTGAAGGAGGACTTTACCCTGAGTGTGTCTAATCGCCTCCGAATAGAGTCTGCGTACGGTTTGCCCTCAGTTGACGTAACCAAGGCCTAAAGCAGTCCGCCAGTCTGGATCGCAAGATCATTCAGCGCCATCTCCAGCTTCGTAATGGCCGCGCCGATTTCTGGATGCTCTCCGAGCTTCTCTTGCAGCGCCTTTAGAATCTGTTGAGCACTTTTAATATGCTCTTCTACTTTTGCTGGATTTGACTCGGGATTGCGTTCGCCCTTCATTTCCATGGCCACTCGCTCCCCTATATTTCTCAATTTCCTGCGCGTCTCACCTCTATTTTACACATCCGACGCTGCCGGGAGGCGTGCGTGACGAGAATCGGCGATTCCGCTCACCCGGTTCACGAGGGTGGCTGCGATTTAGGTCGGGGTTCGCATCAGAGGACCTCTCCCCGGGTCTTTCCTTTCGCTAGGTTGCCGATGCGAACAACCACAACCTACCGCAAAAGTGGACGCCTTTATATTGCGTGCAACGGCGACACTACGCCACCGGAGCAGGGCCTGCTACCATTGCCGCATGTTCAATTTTGGAAAACCGAAAACAGCTGGCGACTGGATCGTTCACATCGCCGGGGCCATCATCGCGATATTCCTTGTCTGGTGGATGCTTCGGATGTACGTACTGTGAATGCTCTCAAGACCCCTCGGGGCAGTAAATGAGTTCTATCGCGATTCTGTAACAGCAAACCTGTCTCACCTTTTCAACCCCGACGGACAAATCCTCTGCCATTTCATCCCTCGGGGAATCCCGCTCGTTCGCGAAGGAACCGCTGAAAGAGTGAGAAAAGACTTAGCCGATAAAGCCTGCTCGACGGTTTGGCGGCTTTTTGCGTCACCACCCAAACGCAGGTGCGATAACTGCTCTGCCGTCGATAGGCTTCACGGACTTGGTTGCATGCATTCATAGCAGGTTGCGGAAAAACTCCGAACGCCCACGTTTCCGTGGAAGAGCGGCCCCTTCAGGGCCGCGTAAAGCAGATGGGATCAATGCGGGCTTTAGCCTCTGTGGTCGTCTGTGGCGGGGCAAAGGACTTTTTCCCAACCTGCTAGGTATTCCGGACGAAAATCTTTCTCTCGACGCGATCGGGAGAAGCCGGGCTATAGTAGTTGCCGCTTGGGACAAAAAAAGGAGACTCCGCATGACGAACGGTGGAAGGATTGCATGGCTTTGCGGAACTTGCATGCTTGCTGCAGCCTGTTCGGCGCAGTCGACGGGCATCACGGCATCGTTCCGTCCGCATCGCGAGGGTCGCTACAGCGCATTGACCGCGAATGCGGCCGGCCAAACGCCCCCTGTCGCGAACCCTACTGCCGGAGGCCCGACACCAACGACGCCCATCCAGGGGACGGCTGTTCCTGGGGTGACGGTCACGGTGTCTCCCAAACAAGCTGCGGTAACGGTAACCACCCAGACGCAACAGTTCACCTCCTCGGCCACGAATCCCACCTGGAGCGTGGACGGCATACCCGGAGGGGACGCAACTCATGGGACGATCAGCACCAGTGGACTTTATACACCGCCGGCAACCGCAGGGAGTCACACCATCACCGCGACCAGCGGCACCTCCAGTGGTTCCGCCACCATCGCCGTTACCGACCTGCCGGCCGTCCTCACCTACCACAATGATCGGGCGCGTGACGGGACCAATGCGCGGGAGTTTGCTTTAACGCCCTCGACGCTAACCACGGCTACCTTCGGCAAGCTATTCTCCTGCGCGGCGGATGGCGCAGTCTACGCGCAGCCTCTGTGGATACGGGGCTTGAGTATCGGCGGCGGGCTTCACAATGTAATCTTTGTGGCCACACAACATGACAGCGCTTACGCCTTCGATGCCGACGCCAGCCCCTGTGTGACTTACTGGCACGTCAAGTTGTTGGACACGTTGCACGGAGGCACCGGCAATGAGAATCCCATTACATGGAATGATGTAGGCAACTGCTTCGGGGATATCTATCCTGAAGTCGGGGTGACGGGCACGCCGGTCATCGATTCTGTCACCAAAACCATCTATCTGGTCAGCGCGTCCGAGGCGAATCCCGTCCATACGGGAAGGTGTGCAGGATCATCGGCGACGTTTTATCACCGGTTGCATGCCCTGGATCTCGCGACCGGAAGCGAAAAGTTCAACGCACCCGTAACCATTGCTGCGTCGGTGCCGGGAACCGGTGACGGGTCGTCGGGTGGCATGGTGAATTTCGACTCTCAACTGCACCACCAGCGATCTGGACTGGCGGAGGTCAACGGGAAAATATTTGTGGTTTTTGCCGCACACGAAGATGCGACTCCTTACCACGGGTGGGTGGTCGGCTACAGAGCCGCGAACGTCCAGCAGCAGATAGCCGTCTTCAACACCACGCCCAACGGAGTCAACGGGGCCGATGGCGGCATCTGGGGCGGAGGCGGCGCGCCTGCGATTGATAGCGGCGGAGACGTCTACGTCACGACCGGGAATGGAGTTTTTGACGAGGCTCCTCCGCCACCGAATAACGATTATGGAGACAGCATTCTAAGACTGCACACGGTGAAAGGGAGCACGCTGAATGGCGTGAACTTGAGCGTGGCCGGATGGTTCACTCCCTACGACCAGTTGACTCTGGCACAAACCGACGGCGATCTCGGCTCGGGGGCGGCGGTCCTCTTCCCGGATCAAACCTCCGGTGCCGGCCCCAAGCATCTGCTGGTGGAGACCGGCAAAGAAGGAGTTGTTTATCTAATCGACCGTGACAACATGGGGCAATTCAATCCCACCAGCAACGATCAGATCGTGCAGAGTTTCCCGGGTCCCTCGAACGGCTTGTGGGGCACTCCCGCGCTCTGGCGAAACAATCTCTATATCGGCGGGCAGAAGGATTCGCTGAAGCAGTTCACCTTCGATCCAACGAAGGAATTGTTCAGTCCAACCATCACCTCGCTCTCAGCGCAAGTCTTTGGCTATCCCGGCAACACCCCGTCAGTCTCCTCGCAAGGAGGCGCTCACGGGATTGTCTGGGCCATTGATGCCAGCTTGTATGGCTATGCCAGCCCGAACGCCGGCGTCAACTGCTCTACCGTGCCAGTGCCTGGGGCGTGTACCGGGCCTGCGATCCTGCACGCTTACGACGCGACCAACCTCACCGTGGAATACTGGAACAGTTCGATGGCCGGCAACAACCGGGACATGGCAGGGAACGCTGTGAAGTTCGTTCCGCCCACTGTGGCCAATGGCAAGGTTTACGTGGGCACTCGCACTCGCGTCGACGTGTACGGTCTGTTGCCGAACTAGGCGACGTCTTACTGTTTTATGGCATTTTGCTGATTGAGAATCGGTGCACCGGTCCCAATGAATGCATTGGCGATGTTTCGCCGACAAGAGGATCGACAGGTGCTGCAAGCCGCCACCTCGAGATTGGACACGCGCGCTGGTTCAGCGTAGAGTTGAAGGTGAGTGAGCAGTTCCTCTCCTCTTTTCAGGTCCTCTGAACTAAGT
>JBARBI010000351.1:0-2401 GCA_049792875.1 Candidatus Sulfotelmatobacter sp. | reverse complement strand
GGTAAGCTCTACGAGAACGAAAGAAAGTTGGACCTGGCGGCGGAACAGTATAAGGCCGCTCTGACCCTCGACCCACAAAGTAAGAACCTTCGAGAGGCGTTGAAGAGGGTTCAGAAGAAATAAATATCCTTCCCTCAATCGTTCCCATACGGAGAAAAGACGATGGTCAGCCCGCTTTCCGCTGAAGACATAAGGCGAGGTCCATTTCCGGTTGAGGCCGGATCCGCCCATCCGCTAGGAGCCACGCCTTCCCCTTCGGGAGTGAACTTCTCACTCGCTTCCTCGAATGCAACAGGCGTCGAACTGCTCCTATTCTCGGCGCACGACTCCTTGGAGCCATTCCAAACGATTCGGTTCGATCCCTATGTAAACAAAACCTTCCACTGTTGGCACGCTTTTGTGCGCGGTCTGAAACAGGGCGTGCACTACGCCTATCGCGTCGATGGCCGGCTTGACTCCGGGCAGCGATTCAACAGAAACAAAGTCCTAATCGATCCCTACGCCCGCGGCAATTCTGATTCGCTGTGGGACCGCGGCAGCGCTTGCACGCCGGAGGATAACCGGAGGACGTCCATGCGCTCAGTCGTCATAGACGCCTCGGGCTACGATTGGGAAGGCGACAAGCCCCTCAACCGACCGATGGAGGACAGCATCATCTATGAGGCGCATGTCCGCGGCTTCACACAATCTCCGACATCGAAGGTCAGGCATCCCGGGACGTTCGCCGGACTCAGAGAAAAGATTCCTTACCTGATAGATCTTGGCATCACCGCCGTGGAATTGCTTCCTGTTTTCGATTTCGATCAGAAGGGTGTGCTCAGAGAGGTTGATGGGGAGCCCCTCTGCAATTACTGGGGATACAGTACGATTGGCTACTTCGCGCCGCAGTCCTCCTATTGCCTCGAGCCCGAATCCGGAAGCCACTTGCGTGAGTTCCGCGATCTGGTCAAAGCGCTGCATCAAGCTGGTATCGAGGTCATTCTCGACGTGGTCTTCAATCACACCGATGAGGGCAACCACCAGGGACCGATGTATTGTTTCAAGGGCATTGATAACCGCTCTTACTATCTGCTGGTGCCTTGGGAGCTGCAGTATTACATGGATTTTTCCGGGTGCGGAAACACGTTCAATTGCAACCACCCCCTGTCCCAGAAGTTGATCATCGACTGCCTCCGGTACTGGGTCCGGGAAACCCATGTGGACGGCTTCCGCTTCGACGAAGGTTCCATTCTCTCGCGCGGTGAGGATGGAGCGCCTGCCGTTCACCCTCCGCTCGTTTGGCAAATCGAGTTGGACGAAGAGCTGGCTGATACGAAGCTGATTGCGGAAGCCTGGGATGCCGCGGGCCTGTATCAGATAGGGCATTTTCCAGGCGACCGCTGGGCCGAATGGAACGGCCGCTATCGCGACGACGTTCGTCGCTTCGTGAGGGGCGATCCGGGAGTAGTGGGCGCAATCGCGTCGCGCCTGGGAGGAAGCGCCGATATTTATGAGGAACGGGGCGGGTCACCGTTGAACAGCGTTAATTTTGTGACTTGTCACGACGGGTTTACCCTCAACGATCTGGTTTCTTTCAACCAGAAGCACAACGAAACGAATGGTGAAGACAATCGTGACGGCATCAACGATAACCTCAGCTGGAACTGTGGTGTGGAGGGTGAGTCCGCCGATCCCAACATCGAATCGCTCCGCAACCGTCAGGTGCGCAACTTCATGGCAATTCTGCTGCTCTCGCGGGGCGTTCCAATGTTTGTGGCGGGCGACGAGATACGTCGCACACAGAACGGTAACAACAACGCGTATTGCCAGGATAACGAGATCAGCTGGTTCGACTGGACTCTTGTGGACAAGAACTCCGATCTGCTCCGTTTCTGTCGGAACATGATTCGCTTCCGAATGGAGCATGCAGCAGTCCGGCGCCACCAGTTCTTCAACGGCTCGCTGAACGAGCGCGGCTTAAAGGACGTATCCTGGCATGGCACGAAACTCGAGCATCCGGGATGGGACGATTCAGGGGCGCGTGCGCTCGCGATGACGCTGGCGGGTTTCGGCGCAGACCCCGACTTGCACATAATGTTCAACATGTTCTGGGATAGCCTGGATTTTGAACTGCCCGTTGTGCCGGGCAGGCGTTGGTGCGTGGCCGTCGACACGGCCCGGGCCTCGCCTCACGACATCGCCGAACCCGGCTCCGAGACAGAGGTGCTCGGGAACACGCATCGGGTCGAGGCGCGAAGTGTCGTCGTCCTGGTAAATCGGGCTTAGGACAAACCTGCCGCGAGTACAAAACGTAGAAGGAGCGTTTCACGCCAACGACGACTATCCTCGAGACCGACCATCTCACCCGTGAGGTCGAAGGTGCGCGCATCATCGATGACGTGACTGTCGAGGTACGTAAAGG
>JBARBI010000350.1:0-6864 GCA_049792875.1 Candidatus Sulfotelmatobacter sp. | reverse complement strand
TGTCAGCATCGACGCGATTAAGAGGATAGTCTTCGCGGCAGAAGCCGTCGCGTGCGTGGGGAGCGCCGATGAGGCTCCCGTCGAGTCCGTAAGTCCAACCGTGATAGCCGCACTGGATGCGTCCGGGGAAATGCCCCTCAGCATCGGCACACATGCGGGTGCCGCGATGCCGGCAGACGTTGAAAAACGCCCGCAAGGAGTTGCTCGAGTCACGGGTAATGATGATGCTTTCACCTGCGATCTCGCGGAGAAAATACTCGCCCGGCGTCGGGACTTGGTTCGCGCGCCCCGCGCAAACCCACGTTTGGCAGTAGAAGCGTTCGAGTTCGTCGCGGAACAGGTCGGGGTCTGTGTAGTAGCGGGCAGGTAGAGTCGTCGCGACGGATTGGGTGTCAGAAGTCGGCACTCAGCACCTAGCAGTCATGCAATCAGTCAGCAGTTGGCAGTCAGGTTCACTCGGATGCCAGCGTGAGAATTTTATCGCAAGAGTCGATTTGGTGGCGTCGCAAAGAGAGCTCGCCAGTATGGGAACCCAATGAGTGGAGGTGCCGGCGGTTTGGTTGCGAGCATTGCTGTTTCCTGCGAGTCCAACTGACCTGGAATTGGCGGCAGGTCGAGGAGTACCCTATCGGTGCTGCGTGCCATACGTGGGCGCCATTATAGCCTGCGCCGGATGTTGCGGAGGCATGGGACGCCGGCAAGCCGGATGCAATTCGGTTACTTCCGCATCGCCCGTCGTCCGACCACGGAGAATCCATCGCGTTCCACAAGCCGACTTGCACTAAAACGAATCATTACTCATCCCGCCGTGGACACCAGATTGCTGTCAGCGAACCATCGATGACTACGCAAGCAGCTGGCTGACCAGCTGTGCTTTCAATTGCGCAATCTTCCGCCCGATTTGTACTGTGTGTTGGCAGCTAACAAGGCACGACTCGCAGGTGCCACAAGCTTCGAGCCCTCGGCCCGGGGCAGCCGACGCCAGCGTCTCGCGTGCCATCCCGATATTTCGGTATTGCACCGCATACATGTGGGACCTCATCAACACTGGTATATCTACCTGCTTAGGGCAATCCTTCCGGCATTCGCCGCACTGCTGGCAAAACTCTGCGTTGGCCGCGAACGCCTTATCGGCCAAGAACCTCTCCTCTTCATGCGTATAGGCCAAGCTTCGAGCCACAGAAAAATCTTGTTCGAGATGTTCGTAGGTGCTGAAACCCGGTATGGCTGTAGTCACGAACTCGTGATTCAGCGCCCACTTCAACAGCGCGGTTTGGCTCACGGCCGGCAAGTCTTTGGGAAGTTTCGCGTCCGGCTTGACCGTGCCTCCTGCCTGGGTTTTCATCGCGACAATGCCCATTCCGCTCTTGGCGGCTTTCTCGATCGTGGAGAGGATTTCCGTATCGTGCGCCATCGTGTAGTTCAGCATCACTAGCCCTACGTCAAACAGACCCAGACGTATCGCTTCGCCCACGACATCCACAGTTCTGTGTGTTGATAGCCCGATGAACCTCGTCTTGCCTTCCTGCTTGAGGTTTTGCAGCGCCTCCAGTGGCCCTTCTGCCTGGGCGTCTCCCACAGAATCCACGGCGTGATGGTAAAGAATGTCGACATGGTCCATCTGCAGCCTTTTCAAACTTTTCTCCACTCCCTCGACGAACTGCTTCTTGGCCACGGCGGTGTTTTGGGAACGGTTCCGTGACGGCTGCTTGGTCGAGATCACTACCTTGTCACGCACGCCCATCTCTTTGATCACCTGTCCTACCATCTCCTCGTTGCGGCCGTTCTGGTAACCTGCCGCCGTATCAAAATGTCGTATGCCTAGCTCATAGGCACGCCGCAGTAGACCCGGTACATCGGCGTTCATCACTCCCATGCTGACCACCGGTAGAGTCAGGCCCGTCTTTCCCAGCGCGCGTTGCAACACTGGCGAGACGGAAGTCTCGGGGGTAGGACTTGCCAGCAGCACATCCGTCTTTGCTAACAGGCCCACCGTTCCGGCCCACAGAATGGGTTTCACGATGAATTCCCGACGATTCCAGTTTCCCTGGTTTTTCATGGCTCAACTCCTGAAAACAGATTTCACAGCTTTATGAATGCGTTCAAGTCGCTAGGGAAGGCTCCGTGCTACCGCCTTCAGAATCTCGGCGCCGTTGTCTGGGGGATTCAGCAGCGCAATGACATAGCGCCCTTGCGTGCGCGCGATCAGGCGCCCCTCATAGTTGTTTCGTGCCCGGATTCCACCTTCTCCCAACTCGGGTGCGGAAGCACACTCACCGCTTTGCTTGAAATACCTCGCGAGTTGTTCCGATCGCGATGTGGCTTCTGGTGCGCTGTTCGCCACCGAAACTACGAGTTTGCTCTCCTGCTTCGCTTGCGCGTAGGCCACGACGTACGCCGGGGCCAGAAACGCATGCCCCAGTGGATCCTTCCTCACATATTGTTCGGCATGAGGAACCCGATGTTCTCGGGGAAGCCGTTCCAGCAGTGCCGGCAGCGTGCGCGTCCCGCCGATTCGTCCGGAGAGAAGCCGCGCAAATTGATCGAGCAACCCATCCGCGTTGGCACCGGAACCGGAAAGCTTCACGTAGTAGCGGTCCTGGAGAAAGTTCAGGACTCCCTTATCGCGATATCCCTCGGCACCGATGGCAAAGAATTTGTAAGCAGGCGAGCGCTCCGTCGCGTAAATGCCAAACGCATTCTCGGTCCCGCCCATGTCGTAGATGTCCACGGTGAGCTCTGCTGCGCCGCTTCCGAAATCCTGATGCAGCAGGCTCTTGAAGTCATAGAGGAGATAGATATCCGCTCCCCCGTCAATCTGCTGATAAAGACTCTCGGGGTTATAGAACGAAGGCGGGGCCTGCGCACTCGCGTGCCCCGGAACAGGGTCGCGCAGGAGACTGGCAAATTGCTTCTGCGATGCATCCGCGGGTCGCGTAGCAGAGCCGCTAGTGTGGGATGCTGAACTCTGCGCCTGTGCTGCAGCCAGCGTTAGCGCGGCACCGATCAGCACGGTGGTCCATCTCGTCCAAAGTTTCATTCTGACTTCCTCGAGCTTTCATCGACTTCGAGCAGATCAAGGTCACAAAGTCTTGATCCGCGTTCGAACTTTTTCGAACTCGTAGGTCCCCAGCCCACGATTGGCCGCCATCCTGAGATAAGGCAGTGCGGAAACCTCGAGGTTCCAGTACGCCTTCGCCACATAAGCATCCAGAGCAACCGGATCAGTTCCGGCGACCAGCGTCTTCTTCAGCAGCACGTCTTGCAGATTGCCTCCGGTTGGGCCATTGCGAACGAGGATCCGGTAACAGTCAATGATGGTCAGAGTCGGCCGCACAAAATCCGCCAGGTCCACGAGGCTCTCATGGATCTTCTGGTGCAGCTGATGACGCGGTCCGCCGAGCATGCCGTACCAGTTCTTCATGCCCAGCGTTGTGCCGGTCAGGCTGTGATGCTTGGCGATCGGGATGTTGATGATCTTGTCCACATTCAGGAATAGATCGAGGACCGGCCAGGCGCGCAGGATCTCGCCCTGGAGATCCACTTCTTTGAACCTGGCTGGATCGGGGAGCAGGACTTCAGCTCCGACGCGCTGCGCGGCCTCGGCGATGCCGGATCGCTGAAAACAGCGGCGGGGATCATTGCAGCTCACGTCGGTGACAATGACTCGCTTGGCCCCGGCGTTCAAGCACTGGCGGATGATTTCGGCCACAACGTCGGGATTGGTAGTGGCCGCCTGCTCGGGAGTGCGATCCCAGCCGATGTTGGGCTTCACCAACACGACGTCTCCGCGTGCGATGAAGCGGCGAATTCCCCCCAACTCTTCCACTGCCTGACGCGCTAGTTGAGCGGGGTCGTCGCCGGTGATGACCGCCATCTCAGGGAGCTGCGGAGCTGCTGCTATGGTGTGGCCATGCTTCGCGGATACCGCTAGCATGGTCTCGGGACGCCAACTACGTTCACTCAGCCAAAGCCCCAGTCCGGCCGCACCAGCACCGGCACCCGCTGCGCGCAGCAGCTTGATCAATGCGTCACGACGGCTTAGATGGATTGCGTCGGGTTGCATTAGAACTCCAAGTTAAGGATGCGAAATGCAGCCAGTCCGTGAGTAAGAGTCGTAGCAACTCTCATCCCTTCCTCCGATTCAACAGGATCTGGTTGGTGCGGGAACGGCTTTCGCCCACACTGGTCACGTACACCGCCGGCCGATCCTGCACGGGACAGGCGTATTCACATGCGCCACATCCGACGCAGCGAGACGGATCGAGATAAGGCTGTTTCACTTCCTTCGAGTTGCCCGTCGCATCGATCAGTTCTGCCGGTCGAAGGTAGATTGCCTTGGGCGACGTCGGACACCATTCTTCGCACACGATGCATTCCGTCGCCATGGCCCAAGGCAAGCATCGCCCGCGATCGTAAAAGGCCGTTCCGAGGCGGACCGGCTTGTCGGTGCGGCCCACATCCACGGACCAGCCTTTCTCTTTGGCCGAGATCTCCCAGATGGCTCCCGTGGGGCAGACCTGCGAGCACAGCACGCAACTGGTCTCACAGTAGCCGATTCTTGGTGTCAGAACGGGTGTCCACAGACCTTCGATCCCAGCCTCTGAAAAAGCGGGATGCAAGGCGTTATTCGGACAAACCTTCATGCACTCGCCGCAGCGAATGCAGCGGGAGAGGAAGTACGCTTCATCGAGCGCTCCGGGAGGACGTAGCCGGCGTTCATGGTGTTCTGCGGCGAATCCGGAAGTGCTGCGCGCCAGCGGAACCAGGGCAGCGCCCGCAGCCAGGCCGGTGAGGACTTTCCGTCTCTGCAGGTTTGCACCCGCTGTCTCTTGTCCGGGAAAAAATTGGAATCGCAACCCGTGTTCCGGACATTCATCCACGCAGTTCAGGCACAGATGGCACTCGGGCTGATGCCAGGGCACGCCACCGATCGGGTCGTCGCCGCCCTGGCAGCGCAGAAGGCAGCGATTGCAATCCTTGCAATGCTCGGGATTCTTGACCAGGCCAAGCACGGACCAGCGCGACACGATGCCCAGCAACGCACCCAGCGGGCAGAGTGCGCGGCACCAGAAGCGGGTGATGCGGAAATTCAACGCAACGAGGAAGACAAAGATCAGTCCCAGCCATATCCCCCAACGGAAGTATGGCTGCTTGAAGCTCAGCAACAGGAGGCCCAGGATGAAGTGCAATCCGCTGCCGATGCTCTGCACGAACCCATAACGGCTGTGCTCGAGTATGCTCAACGATCCCCGCACGGCATAGTTGGTTGCGGGCAGGATCGACAAACCGATGGATCGCACCAATAACGAGAATGGGTCCAGCCAGCCGACGATGCCCGTGCCAAACAAGGCCGCGACTAGCGATGCGATGAGCAAGTAATACTTGGTCGTCTGCCAGCGTTTGTAGCGGTTCGAGTCAATGAGTTGTTTTCCGCGTTTGCGCTCCGATTTGAAGCTGCTGAACAGATGATGAATGGAGCCGAGAGGACATATCCATCCGCAGAAAAAGCGACCCAGGAAGATCGTGGGGATCAAAACCACCAGGCTCCACAAGAGGCCACGGTAGAGCGCACGGCTTGCCAGTGCGTTCGAGATCGCGATCAGCGGATCAAGCTGGAAGAAAAGAGAAACGGGGTAAGGCAGACGGATTTCGCTGGTTGAAGCCGTCAGCGAGCCTCGAAACTCGGTACGCACCAGAAGAAGCAGAAAGAGAAAGAAGAAAACGATCTGCGAGACGGTCCGCAGCTTGGTTGGTTTTGGAAAACGCAAGGCTAACCCTTCATGCCCAGCCGGGCCGCCAATCAGGAGACTAGTTGCTGGCGAAGTTACGAACCCATTTTTCAGCCTTGCGCCCCACGTTTCTGTGACTCGAATCACGCCTCTTCGTGTTTCCCGCGTGCCGTCGAGCTAACAAGATTCCCCTCCGCGGCGGGATCGTATGGAACTGGTGAAGCTCTTTCAGCCTCTCGAAAGACGCCGACCTCGATATTCCTATCTGCAAGCAGACGAGAAGAGATACGCGAACGTCCCAAGGAACTGGACCATGTCCACTTCCGTGTCACCGACGAAACGCGAATCGACGTAGCTCATGTCATTGAAGCCGTTCACGGAGGGTTCCGGATCGCTCGTAGACCAAGCAGTCTTCATGTGTACCGTTGCTTAAAAGGGACCGTGCCCGGCTGAGTCCCCCAGCCCTGCCATCATCACATCGAAAGACGACGAACCCAACTGAGTGCCCGCGCCGAACCCGGGGCCCAGCCCTCTGCGAATATGCCGTCGGAAGGCCGCTGCAGCGACGCCGTGGCCGCTTTCACGCCGAGCGCTGGCGAACGCCAGATAGTGACGCGGATCACAGCCAGCCCTCCGAACTACGAGGAGAATCTAAGTGCAAGGTTGTTTTCACCAGATCCTGGCCCATTTCACTGCGGCTCGTTTCAGTCTGTTGGCTGATTCGACAAGCGGCCGAATGATCCTCCTTTATCTGCAGTGCTCGAAGGAGCGCGTCATGAAATCCACCAAAGCCTTCAAACCAACGGCTGAAACGTCAGCCACGTTCTTACAACCGTGCGATCCCGAAAAGCTGCGTTGGGAGATGCAATCGGTGCAACTGGCGATTGCCCGCCGGGCGTTTGAGTTGTTCGAAAAGCGTAATCGTGAGCACGGCCACGACTGGGAAGACTGGTTCCAGGCGGAGTCGGAACTGTTACGTCCGGTGTCGGTCGCGACTCTCGAAGGGGGAGACCGGCTGAGTCTTCGCGCCAACGTTCTCGGCTTCGGAGAAACCGAACTCCGGGTCGGCATCGAACCCAAGCAGGTTGTCATCCTCGGGGAAAAAGAGGTTGTCGCCACCGAGACCGAGGGA
>JBARBI010000349.1:0-4113 GCA_049792875.1 Candidatus Sulfotelmatobacter sp. | reverse complement strand
TTCAACGCTCACTATTTCCCGCCTGCTGCACCGTGCTGACCCAGCCAGGACGCCAGCTGCGGTTCCTGCTGCGATTTCAAATCGACGCAGTTGTTGATGCCTTCAATGGACTGTTTGTAAGTGCGCTCTGCCGCCGCCACTGTGTGTTCAGTAAAAAATTCCGTCACCTGATCGCGTAGTGCGGCTTCACAGAACACGCTGGTTGCTCCCACGACCTGGGCACTGGCAAATGGGCCGCCGGCCTTTTCAATTTCAGGCCAGTTCTGGCGCACGAAATCCCAGGCCAGTTGTTCGCCGGCGGGATTTCCCATCACGGCGGTGACTAGCCCGAGCGCATCCTGCGAGCGAACGTCTGGCGAGACTGCAAACTCCAACGTACGCCGCAGCAACTTCGGATCGCCGAACTGGGAAAGTGCGTAGAGGTACAGGTAATACTCCTCCGGCGACTTTAGAGTCTTCATAGCCGCCATCACCCTGTCGTAAAACGCGGAATCTCCTTCCAACGCTGCGAGTCCGAAGGCGCTGCCGGCCAATTGACGATCGACCGAAGTTGGGTCGGCCAGGGCCTTGTCCGCGATCTTGCGGGCTTGCTCCAGGGTTTCTGGATCGCGGGCGTCATAGCCCAGGGCATTGAACAGTCGCGACCGCAAAGTCCGCTGCTCGTCGCTCTCGCCGGGCTTGGAGACGTATCCAACCTCTTTCATCGCTGGAGTGAGATATAGGCGAAGCCAGGCGCGGTATGCGTCACGATCGCTCGCGCTCACCAGGTACTGCCCAATGTAATTGAGCTGTGCCAGAATGTCTTCCAGCACGGCGCGATTGCGGTCAGAATGCAGGCCTTGCGCGAAAGCCAGGTAGTCGCCCACCGGCTCTCGTCCGACTCGCACTGAGGCCCAGATGTCACCTTGGACAGCAATTCGCTCCGCGGGAGTCAACTTAGACTCTGCATCGCTGGCCAGCGCCCGGACCGCATCGGGTTGGTAACCCGTGCGGTAGTACCCGGTCGCACCGGCATTGGCTAGAACCCAGGTGGAGCATCCCGGCAGCGAGAAGGTTTCTTCTCGCTTGGTCATCAGTTCGCACTTTGCGCCGCTGCTGGCTGATCCCTTCAGGCACAAGGGGACCTGCCAAAGCTGATCATTGCCTGCTTCGAACTTCGACCGGTCCGTGTAGTAACGCTGCTGGGTCAGAGTGACATCCGTGGAATTTCCTGAGCATTGTGCCTTGACGTTGATAATCGGAGCTCCTGCTTGCTTGACCCACGTAGGCATGATCTTGTCGACAGGCTTTTTCGAAGTCTTCGTTTGTGCATCCCAGAAATCGTCAGCAGTCGCGTTCGCATACTGGTGCTGTTGCAGATAAGCGTTTACACCCGCGCGGAAGGTTTCTTCTCCCAGATAGGCCTCCAGCATAAGCAACACGGAGGCGGCTTTGCCGTAAGCGATTCCGTCGAACAACTCTTGAATCTGGGCAGGGGTGTCGGCCGCTTGATGAATCGGCCGCGTGTTCGCGAGCGAATCGCCTTTAAGAGTGCCGCCGGTTCCACTCACGTCGTCCAGATCAAAATTCCATTCCGGCTTCCACTTCTGGAGAGGCTTGCTCGACATCCAGGTGGCGAATCCTTCGTTGAGCCAAACGTCGTCCCACCACTTCATCGTGACCAGGTCGCCGAACCACATGTGGGCGATCTCGTGAGACGTGACCGAGGCGATGGTTTTCTTGAGATCGACGGAGCCCTGTTTCTCATCGGTCAGCAAATATGCTTCGCGATACGTGATGCAGCCCACGTTCTCCATAGCGCCGGCGGAGAAGTCCGGCAGGCCGATCAGATCCAGCTTCCCGTAGGGATACTTGATCCCGAAATACTTGTCGAAGTAGCCGACGACGTACTCTGCTGCCTCGAGCGCGAACTTGCCCATCTCCTTCTTACCCGGGGTGCTGTAGACGCGAATCGGGATGCCGTCCACCGAGCCTTCGACGTATTCGAAGTGGCCCACGACCAGCGCAGCGAGATAAGACGACATCTTCGCCGTGGTGGCGAACTTCACGGTATGCTTGCCGCCCGGACGCGGAGTGTCGGAGACAACTTTGTAATTGGAAATTGCGACCTGGTCCTTATCGGCAACCGCTGTGATGTCGAAGGTCGCCTTGTAGTCGGGTTCGTCAAACGAAGGGAAGGCGCGCCGCGCGTCGGTGGCTTCAAACTGCGACGCGGCGTATTTGCGTCCCTTGTCGTCCTTTCCTAAATACAAACCACGCATTTCGTCGTTGAGAATGCCGGTATAAGTAATGTGTACAGTGGCGGGGCCCGCAGCGAGCGGCTTCTCGACGGCCAGCACAACCATTTCTTTGTCTTGCTCGGGCCTGACCGTGGCTTTTTGCGTGGCGCCACCACTCGTGATGGTAACCTCGTGGAAATCGATATCGACCGCATTCAGAGTGATCTCCGACGTTGTCTTCAGCACCCGGATCGCGATGGTCTCGTCGCCCTCAAACCTGGCCTGGTCGAGATTGGGCGTGAACGTAAGTTTATAATTCTCTGGCCTGGCAACCTCGGGCAGCCGCTGCGCCGTAGCCAGCGAGAGCGTCAGCACGAGAAAAGTCAGGACGGCAAAGATTCGCTTCATTAGGCTTCCCCTGGAGATAGCATCGGATTGCTTCCTTAGATTACGGATCTTGTGTTTTTTGGAGTGCTCCAAACGCAATACTCCCCTACCCCTTAGTACGGATGTTGGCTCACGAAAGTTCACCCGCGGGACGCGGCCACTCCATTTATAACGGTCACAGCGCAGTGATTGGCTCCAAACCAGTACGGGATTTCGCGGTAATCCTTCACGTCAAATGTCGCCATATCTGCATCTTTTCCCGTCTCGATGCTCCCCTTTCGCTCAGCTAGGCGGAGAGCCCACGCGCCATTGATCGTCGCTGCCGCGACTGCTTCCGCGGGTGACATCTTCATGTGCGTACAAGCCAGCGACATTGCCATCGGCATGCTGACTGTCGGCGACGTGCCGGGGTTGTAATCGGTCGCCAGCGCCACCGGCACGCCGGCGTCGACCAACCGCCGAGCGTTGGGATATTCCTTCAGGCCCAGGAAATAATTTGCACCGGGCACTAGCGTCACCATCGTATCCCCTTTGGCCAACTGTTGGATGTCGTCTGCGTTCACGTGGTCCATGTGGTCGAACGATGCCGGATTAAATCGTAAGAACGGCCGCAAAAGCGTTTCCGAAAGCTGGCCCATGTGCGCGCGCACGCTCAGTCCGTGCTGCTTCGCGGCTTCGAAGATGCGCTCCGTTTCCTCCGGAGTAAAAGCTCCCTTGTCGCAAAAGACGTCCACAAACTGGGCAAGCTTCCGCTTCGCCGATTGAGGAATCATTTCCTTACAGACGATTTCGACGTACTTTTGTGAGCAGCCTTGAAATTCTTTGGGCACGACATGGGCGCCGAGGAGGGTGGCGACCACCGTACCCGGCCAGCGCAAGCCTGCCTCCTTTATTGCCAGCAGCGACTTCAGTTCCGATTCGACCGTGAGCCCGTAGCCTGATTTGGCCTCAACCGTGGTGGTGCCGTGGGTGGCCATATCTTGAAGAGCGGTCAGGACGTTTGCCGCCAGAGCGCTCGTTGCCGCCTTGCGAACACCTTCGAGGCTCGACCGGATGCCGCCGCCCGCTGCCGCAATTTCCTCGTAGGAAGCGCCTTCAATGCGCTTTTCGAAATCCACCAGGCGCGGACCAACAAAAACAGGGTGGGTGTGTGAGTCCACAAAGCCAGGGAGTACCACTTTGCCCGTGCAGTCGATCTCGTTGACGTTGCGGCGTTGCTTCTTCAGCCAGGGATCGTGCAACGCGTCCTTGGTGGTGCCGACGGAAACGATTTTGCCGCCGAGGCACAAGACAGCGCCGTCTTCGACGATGCCCAGTTCCTTCAGGTCGGAACCACGGCGTGGGCCCGGACGGCCCGGACTGGAGCGCAGTGTGAGCAGCTGGCCAATGTTGGCCAGCAAGAGTGGCGACTGGATTCTCTTGGCTGGTTTTCGGGACGAGGTCACGCTTAAGCAGTCTAGCAGCAGGCGAGACGGCATGGTCCATGTGGGGACAGCCGCCCTCGGCT
>JBARBI010000348.1:0-2859 GCA_049792875.1 Candidatus Sulfotelmatobacter sp. | reverse complement strand
TTGCAGAACAGAGACAAGTCGCGTAGTATGAATGACGCGGGGTGGAGCAGCCTGGTAGCTCGTCGGGCTCATAACCCGAAGGTCGTCAGTTCAAATCTGACCCCCGCAACCATGGGCGCTTAAGAGGCAAATCCTCTAAGCGCCCTTCTTATTTACAGTTACAAGTTGAGTCGTAACAATTCCTTCGCCTAATTTAACGCCACGGAGTTGTTCCTGTTCTCGATATTGGGAACAACTGGGAACAAATCGCCGTAGATTGCCCGTTCCAGAGCGATTGCAGCGTCGCGTTCCGCTTCCGCAGAGGTGTGGGTGTAGATGTCTGCGGTCATCTTGATCGTGGAGTGCCCGAGGAACTTTTGCGCCAGCTTCAGGTTTCCCGTCCGTTCGCTAACAATACTTGCAGCGGAATGCCTGAATGTGTGAAAACCTGATGCGCCTTTCTTTCGCGGAATGCCTAGCCTGTCCAAAATCGGGTAGAGGGCGTCCTTTCGAAGCACGTCCGGGTCTAACGCTGACCCGTCTTTTTTGCAGAACACGAAGTCATCCGGCCCGCGATGCAACGAGTTCTCACGGTGATTCCTGAGGGTCTCGTTCAGGGCACTTCCCAAAGGGATGTCTCGCGTGCTTGCCGTCGCCTTAGGCGAGAGAAGCTGGCCCGCCATAGACTATGCTCGATTCGGAGTATTCTTCGCTCCAAATCAACGTGCTTCCATTTCAGCGCCAATACCTCACCCAACCTAGTCCCGGTTAGGGCCACACAGTCGAAAAATGCTCGAAGACCTGTTGGAGCCGCGCTCAGAATATTCAGCAATTGAGCGGGAGACCAAATCGGCTTCTCGTGCTTATCGACTGTTGGTTTGTGTCTATTCCGAATCGGCGAACGATCGATCAAGTCGTTGTCCAACGCAAGCGACGTGATCCCCTGTAAGACCAAAAGCAAGTTGCGGACAGTCTTTCCCGAAAGCCCGCTCTCCACTTTTGTTTGGATGATTCTCTCGACGTGCAGTGGGACGACTTCATCAATGCGAAGTTCGCCGAATACAGGCAAGATATGCAGCTCCAAGATCGAATCACAATTCCTTCTCGTGGATGGCTTCACACCTTTGCGCTGCAAGTAAGGCTTCCACCAGGCATGTACGAAAGCTCTCAGGTTCAGGTCCGAACCTTCAGGCTTGGCGAAGGATGCCCCACGGATTCGTTCTTCTAAGACGGCGCGGCCCGCTTTCTTACCGGAAAGCCCGTACAACGTCTCGGCTTTTTGATTCCACTTCCCATCAGCCGACTTCACCCGATAACGTATTTTGAATACAGTGCCGGACCGGGTTGGGATCGGCTTTGATACATAGCCTTGCTGATACGATTGAGGACGAGTCACTTTTTTTCCTCCTTTCGCTTTTGTGACCCGTCTTTGCCTCTCATTTTGATATAGAGCATTCCTCCATTCCGCAGGACCGAAGCAACGGATTCCCCCAGGTCGCGAGCCTTGCGTGAAAAGAATGCCGTCTCGCGGGGCGAAAGTCTGAGTGGAAACAATTTGCTGCGTCGGTCGTGATGCGTTATGCGAGCCCTGCCCATATCATTTGTAAATGTATATACACTTAAGATTGGGGTTAAGGAATATCGAACGCCATCCGGTCCCCTTTCAGAGAGCGCACTCAGCATGGTTTTCATCGTCCTAACCGCTCCAAGACTCTAGGCCATGAGAACCGCAAATACTTTCCGAGACGGTAGCCTCCAATTGCGTGAGCGTGGTTGTAAACCCAGTTACGGCTGACCGAAAGGCGTGTCGCCACTTCGTCAACTGTCAGGAGTTGGTCATGATCAGGCAGCAAGCTCTGGAGATCGATCGCACGGACCCTGCTTTCCCGGTGGACGCAGACAATGCAGCGAGCCGGACGCGGGAATTATGTGGGCTTACGATCAGTTGAATCCACAGCCTGCGCCAGGTTCCATCTCTTGAAATCGCCTACTTTGCCACTATCGCGCCGATCGCCTCTCGGAGCCGCGCGGCCTCCGCTGTGAGAGGCGGCTATTTTGTGACTATCACGTTTACCGGCACCACCACAGAAAAGCCGCCGGCGGCGACGGTGACGTTTATGATGGAATTTCCAAGCGGAGTTCCCGTGTTGTTCGGAGAGCCCGGCACACTAGCACTGGTGCAGCCAGCGACGCCCGCAACTGTGAGGACCAGTAGCAGTCCTGTTGCGTAGACGAGCCGCAGGCGTCCTCCGCGGTGCCGCGCCAGTAAGAATGCCATCAACAGGGATAAAATCGTCGAGAGCGTGAGAAGCATCATCAACAAAGGCGCATTGCGAGGCTGATGAGGGTCTTGCAACGGAACACTAACGGCGGTAGTGGCAATGCTTATGGCCACGGTGTACGCGCCGGGCTTCCCGGAAATAGGAGTGACGGTAAGAGTACATGTTGCATAGGGGAGACAGTCGATTGTAACGGCTGTCGGGGTGGCACTCACATCGCCGGCAAGGCAAACCATGAATGACGACGTACCGATTGAACCGAGGGTGATCGTCGCGGGCGGTGCGGAGCCGCCGCAGGATACTATCTGCACCACGTTTTCTGTGAGCGCGGGCGAAGTGCTCGCCAGAAGCCCGTTCGAACTGGCGTTCGAGTCGGGCGTGTACGCTGCCGTCAGAGGCGTGCTCCCCGAGCCCACCTGGGAAATCGTCAATGTGCAGGAACCTGCGCCACCGGCGGCCAGAGCCGCCGAACAGGTGTCGTTGAAACCGTCCGTGACGGTGACGCTGCCTGTTGGTGTTGCGCTGCCTGATGCTGGCTTAACCGTGAAGCTCACGCCAACCTGAGTGGTTCCCACCAGCGCAAAGTTCGCCGGCAACGGAA
>JBARBI010000347.1:0-9992 GCA_049792875.1 Candidatus Sulfotelmatobacter sp. | reverse complement strand
CCATCCTGAAAAACACGGAATCTCCGGGCGACTGCCGTATACTGCCGGTGCAAATCCACCCCGCGCATGCCCCCGCTCGAGACCGGCAAATCCCGCCTCGGCTACATCGATTGGATGCGGGGCCTGGCCTGCCTGCTGATGTTCCAGACCCACTGCTACGATTCCTGGCTGAGCCCTGCGGCCCGGCAAAGCCGCTTTTTCATGTACTCGCAGCTGGGCGGAACCTTTCCCGCTCCGCTGTTTCTCTTTCTCGCTGGAATGTCCTTTGCCCTGGTCACGGAAAAACTCCGCCAGAAAAATCTCCCGCCGGCGCAGATCGCGAGGGCCACCATCCGCCGGGGCGCTGAAATTTTCGGTTTCGGCGTGCTCTTCCGCGTGCAGGAGTACGTTGTCTCCTGGGGCTGGGCGCCGAAAAGCGACCTGCTGCGGGTTGACGTGCTCAACACTATCGGCCTCTCCATGATGCTGATGGGTCTCCTGTGCTGGCTGGTGCTGGCCCTGTTGCCCTCGCCACACGTGTGGGGACAGCCGCCCTCGGCTGTCCTGCCGGGCGCAGCCCGGCAGGGAATTAGCGCCTCCCAACGTCAACTGGCCCTGGTGCTCACTGCCGCCGGCACTGCGTTGCTGATTTCCCTGCTGACGCCGCCGCTGTGGACCACATGGCGCCCGCGCTGGCTCCCCTGGCCGCTTGAGTCCTACGTCAATGGCGTGCACAATCTGGGCACTCCGCAGGCGTGGATGTTCCCGGTGTTTCCCTGGACGGCTTTCGCCTTCGCCGGCCTGGCCGTGGGATTTCTCCTGCAGACCCAATGGGCGCGCGCGCAGGAACCAAGAGCATTTTTCTCTCTCGGCCTGGCCGGCAGTGTGCTGATCGAATTCGCCCGCTGGCTTGACGCGCAACCCCGCCAACTCTATGCCGTCGAGGATTACTGGCACACCAGTCCCAGCTTCTTCCTGATCCGCGTGGGCATGTTGCTGGTGATTCTGACCGCAACCTATGCCTGGTGCCGCTGGGGCGCGGGGCAATGGCGATTCAGTCCAGTCATTCTGCTTGGGCAGGCATCGCTGCTGGTGTATTGGGTGCACATCGAATTCGTGTATGGCCGCGTGTCGATCCTGCCGAAACATGCGATGGGAATCGGCGGCGCGACGGCGGGCCTGCTGGTGATTTCGCTGGCGATGCTGGGCTTGGCCTACATTCGCACCAGGATGAAAGGCCGAGGCGCGGAGGCGCTGGCGTGGCTGCGCCGCATACCCGCGCGAGTTTGAACGCCGGAAGCTTTTCGTTTCGCGCGGCATGGATCGAGAGGCCGCAAGACGGTCGACGGCAACAGGGGGCGACCACCAGCGTTACGGGTGGGGCGCGTCGTGTTCTGAAGGACTGCGGTACCCTTTACGGCTGCGGATGCGCAGTGCTTTCTGGTTCTGCGCTTGAACCTCGATCTTTCGGTAATGCCCATCCGGCTGAAACGCAGCGGGTCTGTACGACACGGCATACTGGCTGCGCAGCTCTTCCTGAATGGCGGCGAACGATTCGGCCACTGCGCTGATCTGAGAAGGTACATACGATCTCCCGCCGGTTGCTTCCGCAATCCGTTCCAAGGTCTTGTTACCGCGCCCGCGGGAGCGAGCCGGGTTGGTGCTGATGGTATACACCGAGACCTCGGCCTGCTGTGCCATCTCGATGGCCTTTTCGAGGGTCACGGAGCTTGCGGTGTCATTGCCGTCGCTCAACAGAATGATTATGCGCCGGACGGGGCCAGCCTGTGGTTGCTTCAGCAACTTGTCCCTGCAGGCAAAGTAGAGGGCATCGTACAGCGCGGTGAGGCTGCCCGGCCGAAGCGTCCGAATGCCGACCGAAAGTTTCTCGGTGTCGCCGGTGAAGTCCTGCGTGACCTTGGGAGTCAGGTCAAAGCCGACGACGAAGACCTGATCGTACTTCGGACGAATCGTCTCTTTCAGAAACTCGATGGCCGCTTCCTGCTCGAACTTGAAGCGGGCGGTCACCGATTCGCTGGCGTCGATCAACAGGCCCACTTGCAGGGGTAGATCTGTCTCGCTGCTGAAGCTGACGATATCTTCCGGCGGCTTCCGGTCGTCCAGAATCTTGAAATCGTTCTGCTTCAGGTCCTTGATGTAGTGGCCGTGCTTGTCGGTGACGGTGAAAACCAAGTGGACTTCGCTCACCGTCTCGCGCACGGTGTAGACCGGTTCATCTGGTTTTGCTGGAGCACTGGAGCCAGGGCTTTTTGCAGCCGAATCTTGCGATTGCTCAGTTTGAGCCCCGACTGCGGGCAGGAGCAGAGCAAGACCGACTAGCAACGATGCGGGGAGGTACTTCGTGGTTTTCGCAACTATAGCTGCCTGCAAGGAAACACACTTCCCAGAGCGTTACGCTCGTAATCTTGTGGTCTTCCCGACCCTGCGGATAAAGTTCCCTTCACTGGGGTTTCTGGCACAACCATTCTACCGATGCTCTCATCTGTAAGACGAATCGGAGGGTGAACATCTTGATGAAACATTGCTTCATGGCGATGTGTTTTTCCGTACTCACCGTAAGCACGGCGCTCGCACAGAACGGGGTGGATCCGGTGAACTACGTAGCTTCCGTTCATGACGATGCCCCGCGCCAAGATTCTAAGTCGGGCGGGATGACGAAAGAAGTCACCGAGGCAGTTGCGCATCCACCTGCGGCAGATAAAAACCTGCCACCCACACTGAACGTGAGAACATCGGCCCTTTTAGAACTACACGAAATGCGCCAGAGCGCCGTGAACCTTTGCCTTCAACTTCCCGCAAAGTATCGAACACGCTTGCCCCAATGCGCCGACATCTTCAAGCACGAAATCCGGCTGGAAGCATTGGCGAAAAACAAGCGATGAGTCAGTTGTGCTGACCACAGACTCCGGATTCTTGCCCACATCCGAACTTGATTGCGGTCGATAAACCACGTCAGCACTCACTGACCTGCCACAAACTCCACTACCTCGTGCTCGGCCCAGCGCCCATCGTTCGCCGGATCGCCATTGCGCTCGCCCAGAAACGCGCAGTGCCCGCCGTCGTCGGTCTCGACATAACGGATATTCGGATTCGCCGCTATCCGCCGCAAGGTCTCCGGCAAAATGCGGATAAATGGATCATTGGCCGCGTGAATGATCAACGCGGGCACGGCAATCCGGTCCACCACGTTGGACGCCGCGGCCCGCGCATAGTAATCATCGGCCCCCGCGAATCCACAGTAGTACGCCGTGATACGGTCATCGAACATGCGCAGGCTGGATATCCCGCGCAGCCGCGCAACGTCAAACTTCCCGGGAAACCTCCGGGCCTTAATCCGCAACCGCCGGAACAACTGCATCAAAAAGTAATACTCGTAAATCCGGTTGGCGGGGGCATGCAGCGCGTCGGCTGACGCCGCCAAGTCCATCGCCGGACACACCGCCGCCACTGCCCGGAATTGCGGCGGGCCTTCACTCCCCCACTCTCCCGCAAGTTTCAGGACCAAATTCCCGCCCATGGAAAATCCGACCAGCGCAAATCGCGAGACCTCATCCTTCTCTAGAATGCTCCGGACCACCGCGGCCACGTCTCCCGACAGGCTCGAGTTATAAAGAGTGGGCGCAAAGTGATCCATGCCGCCGCAGTTGCGCTGGTTCATGAGTACGACGTTCATCCCCGCCGCCAGCCCATTCCGCGCCACGCCCAGCATGTACTGCGAATCGGAAGACCCTTCGAGCCCGTGGACGACGATTACGGTCAAGGGCTTCTTGCGATCTTCCCCTTGCCAGTGACACCAACATCGCACCTTGATCTCCGGCGCCACCTCGACCAACCGCTCCTCCGCCGGAGGCAAATGAATGTTCCGCGGCAACAGGAAGCTGGCAATCGTCTGCACATGCCCGCCACCCAGCCACCGCCGCGCCCGGAACGGCGCACGCCCCGCCCAACCGCTCGGCGTCTTTCGCGCGCCCCCGTCGAAAGTCCCACCGGGAAAATCCGAGATTTGCTTAGTCCCCACAAATTGATTCTAATAGGTTCTGGAGTCGCCCCATGCCCATCTTCGAATACATCTGCAAGCAATGCCACCACCAGTTCGAGACCCTGATCTACGGCAAGGAGAAAGCCGAGTGTCCCAAGTGCCACGCGACCAAGCTGGAACCACAGCTCTCGGTCTTCGCGGTGTCCGCAAAGGGCTCGTCGGCATCGGCGTCACCAACGCGCGCCTGCGGATCCTGCGGCGATCCTCGCGGCCCCGGCGCCTGCTCGCTTGGCGACATGAACTAGTGGCCTGCCGTGGAGATTTCGTTGGTAAGAAGACGGCGACCGTCCACTAAGGTTTGTGTCGGCCGTAACTTGCGACAGACTTTCCGGAGAACCCGCACGCTCGACCTCTTCACAGCGTCCGCTTTCCCAAACCGGGCAGTCTCTTTTCACAATCTCACGATAGCGGCATGTGGCTCGATTTGGTCATTTCGAACATCGTATGGCCGAACTTCTCATGCGGAAATTCACGCTGAACTCTCCAGGCGTGATTTTGATAGAACTCGACAGCCCGAGTATTCGACTTGACCACTCGAAGGCGAAGTGTGCCATGTCCACGGCTGCGTATTTCGCGTTCGGCATGTGCCAGTAGCTCCCCACCGATGCCAATCCTGCGGCTGTCGCAACGAACCCACAAATCGCTGACCCATTCATCCCGCGTCATCGTCACCCCCACAATCTCTTCTCCCGAGAGTGCCAACCAAGCCGAGAGCCAATTGGCCTCTCCAATCGGCACTTGCGAAAGCGCGAATAGGTACGCAAAGGTCTCATCCGCGATGGCCTGCACCAGCGCGTGCACCGAGTCGTTCTCACTAGGCATGGCGCGGCGTATGACTATCCCTGCCGACATGCTGGTCACTATATAGCACCTCGGAGCGCGCATCCGTAGTAACGAAACCTCTGCGACAGGCCACTAGTCCCGCCGACGAACGTATTTATTTGCCAGAGTGTGCAGTTCTGAACAGTCCTACTCGGCTGCCAGGCCTAACATTTGCCCCAAGTGGTGGGGTTGTCGGAATCCTGTTCCCAGTTCATTGCCAGAGAAACGTCGGTGGGCGCTGGCGTATTTTCTTCACCAAATAAGGAACGTCTATGAAGACGCCGTACGGTCTTAACATCTTCGACAACTGCGCGATCTGCCCGGTGCGGGAGCAGCATCTCTTCTGCAATCTTTCCCCTGCGGCGGTGCAAAGACTCGACGACATCACCTCCGCGGCGGTCTATCCCCGCGACGCCATGTTGTTCATTGAAGGCCAGCAGGCGCGAGGAGCATTTGTGCTGTGTACCGGGAGGGCGAAGCTGTCCACGACGTCGCGCGACGGCAAAACCATCATCACCAAGATTTCCGAGCATGGCGACGTGCTGGGATTGAATGCGACCATTTCCAACCGACCCTACGAGGTGACAGCGGAAATGGTGGAACCGGGGCAGGCGAACTTTATCTCCTCCGACGCGCTGTTGTTATTTCTGCACGACTTTGGGGAAGTGGCGTTACGCGTGGCCCAGCAGCTCAGCCGCGACTATTATTCGGCCCATGAGGAAATCCGCACTCTGGGATTGATCAGCTCCCCGGGACAAAGGTTTGCCAAACTGCTTCTGGGTTGGTCCGCGGAGCGGGGAGACGCCAGCAATTCCCTGCAGTTGCGTATGGTGCTGACCCACGAGGAAATCGGGGAGATGATCGGCACCAGCCGCGAAACCGTCAGCCGCCTGTTCTCCGACTTCAAGAAAAAGCAATTCATCGAATCGAGAGGCTCCGCGCTTCTAATCTGCAACAAGTCTGCGCTGGAAGGGATGGCAGCCTAGCCCACTGCAACGGCCAGTAAAATTTGCGCCGTCGCCACTACCTTTCGACACTTCGGTCCAGTGACCCCGGTTACCTGTGTTTCGCCTGCCCCGCCTTCTAACATCTTGCCAGCCAAACGAGGTGACCAGCACTCATGGACGGCCGCCGCCAGCAGCGCGTTTCTGTCGAGCTTCCCGTAACGATTTGGGGGATGGACGCCCATGGTCACCCCTTTACCCAGTCCGCCAGCTTGCGCACCATCAGCGGCCGCGGCGCGACATTGCAGGGCGTCAGAGCACAACTCAAACCCGGCGATGTCGTCGATCTCCAATACCACGGCACGAAGGCCCAGTTCCGCGTCGTGTGGTTGGGAAAAGCGGGCTCTGAGATGCAAGGAGAGGTCGGCGTGGAGAGCATCTCAGCTGACATAAGGCTCTGGGACGTCGATCCGCTCCGCTGTGCCGCCTCCGCAGGTCAAGGCTAGATTTGGTCTTGTCGATCCGTAAATGGGGCTCGCGCCGCTTTGAGAGGGTCTAAACCGGAAGGAATTTTTGGGGAGGGCGGGGGAAGGCTGGAGCCCGCACCAAGCGGGCATTTCGAGTATCTCCCTAACTCCACGCCAGCGCAATAGAAAACGTGGTTCTCTGCCCAAACACTCTTAAACCATGCACACATTTTCACTTTTCCTGCACCAAAGCCGCATAAACCTTGCAAGTTCTGTCATCCCCACCGCTTATCGCACGCCCGGGCTCAGTTCTAATTGATTGATTCGGTGCCCGCTTACTCGCGCGGCTTGCGAGGATGCGGGCATGAAAGAGTGGATTCTGTTCCAGTCGGGAAGTCCGGTCGCGGCTGCTACACTCCCTAATCATGCGCGTGAAGATTCTCGGCTCGGCCGCTGGCGGAGGATTCCCCCAGTGGAATTGCGCCTGCCCTAACTGCCGCGCCGTGCGCATCGGCACCTTCCAAGGCAAAGCCCGCACTCAGGCGCAACTCGCAATTAGCGCCGATTCCAACTCATGGTTTCTCTTCGGAGCTTCTCCGGATCTGCGCGCGCAAATCGAATCCACTCCCGAACTGCATCCGCGGGAGCAGACTCGCGCGGACGGTCTCCGCCAATCACCCATCGCAGGAGCAGTTCTGGCCAATGCTGACATCGACCACGCGCTCGGCCTGCTCCTGCTGCGCGAATTGCAACCGCTCCGGGTGCACGCAACTGATCCCATCCGCCGCATTCTCTGCGAAGACAATTCGATGTTCGCCATGCTGCAGCGCGTTCCAGACCAGGCGACCTGGACCGTCTTTGCGCCGGGAGATATATTCTTGCTGCAAAGTCCCTCCGGCGAAGATTCTGGATTATGTTGCCGCGCGCTCTCGCTGGGTACGCACTATCCCGCGTACGTTTCGCCGACACGCCAATCCACACTCAAGGTTGGAGAAGCATCGCTGGGCCTGATCGTTGAATCGCCCTCCGGCAATCGTCTCGCGTATATGCCCGCAGTCCCGCAGATCGACGCCGCTCTGCTCGAGGAATTTGAAGCGGCCGACGTGCTGCTGTTCGACGGCACCTTCTGGAGCGACGATGAACTGATCCGCATTCAACGCAGTGGGCAGACCGCGCGGCAAATGGGACACGTCCCTGTCTGGTCGGCAGAAGGCAGCCTCCACATGTTGGCGGGACTGCGCCATCCACGTAAAATCTATGTGCACATCAACAACACGAATCCCATGCTGAATGAGGCCGGTCCCGAATACCGCCGGGTGCGCGACTCGGGTTGGGAAATCGCGGAGGATGGATGGACGTTCGATCTGTAGAAGCAAATCCGGACGCAAGCCCGCTTTCTTTCGAAGGGCTACGCGCCCATTTGCGGGCCGTTGGCGAAGAACGTTATCACCATCAGCATCCCTTCCACCTCATGATGCACGAAGGCCGCCTCAGCCGCGGACAACTCCAAGCCTGGGCTTTGAACCGCTACTACTACCAGAGCATCATCCCCATCAAGGATTCGATTGTCCTGTCGCGCGGCCCCGATCCGGTGTTTCGCCGGGCCTGGCGCAAGCGCGTGGTCGATCACGACGGCGACGCAACCAGCGAAGGCGGGATCAAGCGCTGGCTGAAGCTCGCCGAAGCGACTGGGCTGAGCGCCGACCAGGTTCGAGCGGGGACCGGAATCCTTCCGGCTACACGTTTCGCCGTCAACGAATACCTCAACATCGTGCGCAGCCGCAGCCTGCTGGAAGCGGTCGCGTCGTCGCTGACCGAGCTGTTCTCCCGCGACCTGATCTCGTTGCGCATGGAGAAACTCCGCCAGCATTATCCGTGGCTCTCGGGTGGTTTGGATTATTTCGAGGCGCGCTTGACCCAAGCTCCAGAAGATGCCAACTTCGCCATCCACTACGTCTACGAGAATGCGAAGACGAGGGCCGAGCAGGAACTTGCCATCCAGGCGCTGCGCGACAAGTGCGACATCTTGTGGGCGCAACTCGACGCGCTGTATTTTGCCTACGTGCAGCCCGGTTGGCCCCCGCCGGGTGCGTTTCTCATGAAGGAAGAAGGAGCCTGACGATGGCGCCTCCCGGAGACACCAGCCAGCCCCGCCTTGCCGTCGGATGCCGTTGGGGCGGGAGCGCAGAGGATCGCGTCATCCTGCTCCCCGAAGGCGCCCTTAAACTGCAGGGCACGGGACGGCAGGTGCTGGAGCGTTGTGACGGCCAGCGCACTTTCGGTGAGATCATCGCGGAATTGCAGCAGCAGTTCGGTACGGCGGATCCAGCGAAGATTCGTGACGACATCAGCCAGTTCCTGGAGCAGTTGCAGCGCAAGAGAATCGTTGATTATTAGAGGTAAAGACGTTTGCATTCTCCCTGGGCAGCACACAAGAGACGTAGCCAGCTCCGCTACCACGACTACTCATGACTCCCAACCCTCTCGCCCTCATCGCCGAACTGACCCACCGCTGTCCGCTGCACTGCGTCTATTGCTCAAACCCGCTGGAACTGGCGGGCACGCAATCGGAACTCTCCACTGGAGAGTGGACCAGCATCTTCCAGCAGTCGGGCAAACTCGGCATGCTGCACGCGCACTTCACGGGCGGCGAACCGCTGGCTCGGATTGATCTGACCGAACTGATCTCTGCCGCGCGCGCCGCGGGACTCTACACCAACCTCATCACGTCGGGCATCGGGCTTAACGAGCAGCGATTGCAGACGCTGGTCTCCGCTGGACTCGATCACATCCAGATCAGCTTTCAGGATTCGCGGGAAGAGGCCGCGAACTGGATTGCCGGCGCCAAAGCGCACGCTCACAAGATCGAACTGTCGCGGGCCATTCGCCGGCACAAGATTGCCTTCACCGTGAACCTGGTTGTCCACCGGCAAAACCTCGACCACCTGGAGGAGATGATCGCGTTCATCGAGCAACTGAACCCGGAGCGCGTCGAGATCGCCCACACGCAGTATTACGGATGGGCGCTGGCGAACCGCGCTGCCCTGCTGCCCACGCACGCCCAGCTGGACGGGGCCGTTGCGATCGTCGCTGAAGCAGAGAGGCGTCTTGCCGGTCGGATTCGTATCGATTCCGTTGTGCCCGACTATTATGCGAAGTATCCCAAAGCCTGCATGGGAGGGTGGGGACGAAGATTGATGCTGATCAATCCCGCTGGCAAAGTTCTTCCCTGCCATGCCGCGGAAGTACTTCCCGGCTTGTCATTTGAGAGTACGCGCGAAAAAACACTGGAGTGGATCTGGCAGGAATCGCCGTCGTTCCGCCGCTTCCGAGGCGAAGAGTGGATGCCCGAACCGTGCCGCAGTTGCCCTCGTCGGGCGGAAGACTTCGGGGGCTGCCGCTGCCAGGCATTTTTACTGGCCGGGGACGCCACCATGACCGATCCGGCATGCTCACTGGCGCCGTCGCATGCGATCGTCGAGGCGGCCGTGCGCGAAGCGAATTCCGGAGCGACCATGGCGCGGCCTGTTCCGGCATCGTCGTTCGTGCACCTGCAGAAGCAGACCAATGATCTGTGGAGTTACCGGACGAAGGCCGAATAATCTGGGTGATACAAACTGCGACACCATTCACCAGCGCACGCCGATGGTAATGGACCGAAAGTCGGTGGTGATGCCGCTGCGCTTGCCGTGCACATAGCGCCACTCGCCATAGATGTCG
>JBARBI010000346.1:0-10023 GCA_049792875.1 Candidatus Sulfotelmatobacter sp. | reverse complement strand
CCTGCGTCCCGCAATATACGATCAGGTCCCCGCGCGGAGACCACACCGGATCCAGGAACGGTCCGCTTGCGATCCGTACTGGCGAGCCGCCGTCGGCGGGCAATTTGAACAAACCCGCTCCCTCGTGTGGTCCTTGCGCCCTCGCGGAACCAACACCAAGCCCAGAGTGGCCCTGGAAGCGATTTGCACCATTTCCGCTGCATGTAAATCAACCAGGTTCTCCACAGACTTTCACAGGGTTTGCAGTTGCGTTTATACCCGCAAGTTGAAGATAATGCTTGCGAACGCTAGTTGTACGGGCCGTAGCGTATTACCGTGTACAGTCGAGCTGATTTACTCAGGATCCTTCATCTCACACCGCGCCAGTTAGGCAACTGGGAGCGGGTGGGTCTGGTAACGCCCGCCGAAGCCTATTCTTTTTCCGATCTCCTGGAAACTAAAAAGGTTCGCGATCTGTGCGCCATGAGCGTGCGGCCGGCGGTGATTCGCCAGTCGCTCGATGCCATGCGCAAGCAGATTTCGGGCGTGGAGAACCCGCTGCTCGAGGCTGGCGCATCGTCGACGGGGAAGCACCGCGTGGCGTTCCGCCACCAGGGCAGGCTGCTGGAGCCGATCGCGGGACAGTTCCTGATGGATTTTTCCGAGCGCGAAAAAGTGCTAACCAGCACACCTGTGCCCAAATCTGAATCAAGCCCGCGTGAGAACGAAGTAACCTCATGGTTCGCGCGGGGCATTGCGCTCGAAGAAGACCCGAGCACCCAGCCCGACGCGATTGCCGCATATCACCAGGTGCTTGAAATCGAACCGATGCACGCGGCCTCGCACATCAACCTGGGCACGCTGTACTACAACCGGCAGGATTTCTCCCTCGCCGAGAAGCACTACCGCCAGGCGATTGAAGCCGATCCGCGCTACTCTCTAGCTTATTTCGATCTGGGCAACGTGCTCGACGAGACCGGTCGCGTGCAGGAAGCGATTCAGACGTACAAGACCGCCCTGCAACTCGCGCCGACTTATGCCGACGCACATTACAATCTGGCGCTGGCCTACGAAAAGATCCGCGAACCTCGCAAGGCGCTGAAACACTGGCAGGCCTACGTCAAACTCGACACCTCAGGCCCCTGGTCGGTGCATGCCCGCAGCCAGATCAAGCGCATTCTGCAGGCCGACGGCCTGAAGTTGGTTCAATCCCGCCGCGCTTAGGCACCACCCGTTCTCGACCACACCATTTCACGCTATATGCATTTGCTGTGCGCGAAGATGCGACGCATACTCCGCAACCGCCCGCAGTTGAATTCCGTATTCCTCGGCGACCGCACGCGCGCCGCTGATGATATCCCCCTCGGCGTAGGCGAGCATCAACGCCGCGAAGGTCTTCTGCAACGGATCGCTCGAGCCATGCTGCTGCCGGATCGCCTCCACTGGCAGAAAATCCAGACGCACTTTCTTTCCCAGGGCCTGCTCGAAGAGGTGCACGGCGTCCAGCTGCGACAGCGCCTCCGGTCCGCCCATTTCGAGGATGGTGTTCTTATCCGCGTAGTCTCTGCTGGCGGCCATCACCGCGAACTCGGCTACGTCAAATGCTGAAATGTAGTTGCCTTTGCCTTCGCCGGACCCATAGACTCGGGCCGAGCCATTCGCGGGATCAAATCCGAGCGCAGGACTGAGCCATACTTCCATGAAGTAAGACGGGCGGAGAATCACAGCTTGCATGGACGATTGCAGGAGGCGGTTCTCGCAGGCGCGCTTCGCGGTTTCGAGCGGGGAATCTACACGGATGTTCCCCGAGTAAGACACATACACAAATCGTTTCGCACCGGCACGCTCAGCCGCCGCGATCAGGGCCAGCGTTCCCTCGTGATCGACTCGCCGCAGGCCGTCGTTGGCTCCGGACGGCATGGACGTGACCGTCGAGACGACCGTGTCCACGCCCTGACAGGCTGCCGCCAGAGTTTCAGGCAGGGTCAGGTCGCCGTTCACAATTTCAATTCCTGTATCTTGCAGATGCTTTGCCTTGGGATGCTCGGTGCCTCCGCGGACAAGCCCGCGAACTTGGGGCTGGCCTTGCGCCAACCGCAGCGCAATTTCCCCACCCACAAAACCGGTTGAACCCGCAACCAGAATAGGCATGAAAACCTCCTCAGAAGGTGGAATGTAGGCTCACGGCGCTGCCATGTCAATACTGGGCGTCGCGAAAGTCTCCGTTGCCGGTTCAATGGACAAGAGCGTCGAGCTTCGAGCTTCGCTCCGCGGACAGCCGGGGGGCGGCTGTCCCCACATATGGTATTTCCGTGAACGGACAAAGCGGAGTGCTAAAATCATCGGTTTGCCATCCCAAGCATTTGAAGGTGTTCCCATGCCCGAGACCGCTCTGCAGGCCGCCCCTCCCGCTCCGCTGACCGCCCTCACCGAAGACGAAATTCTTTTCCGCGATAATATTCGCCAGTTCGCCGATGAGAAGATCCGCCCTCTGGTGAAAGAGATGGACGAGAAGGGCGTCTTCGACAAGGACCTCATCCATGATTTCTTCCAACTGGGCTTGATGGGCATCGAAATTCCCGAGCAGTACGGCGGAGGCGGCGCCAAGTTTTTCGAAGCCATCCTGGCCGTGGAGGAACTGTCGCGGGTGGATGCTTCCTCCGGCGTCATCGTTGACGTGCAGAACACGCTGGTGAACAACGCCCTGCTGCGGTGGGGAACCGACGACCAGAAGAAGCGCTTCCTGCCCAAGATGGCCACCGAGACAGTTGGCGCCTACGCCCTCAGCGAAGCGGGTTCAGGTTCAGATGCTTTCGCGTTACAGACCCGGGCCTCGCTCAAGGGCAGCGACTACGTGCTCACCGGCCGCAAGCTATGGATCACCAATGGCAAAGAGGCAGGATTGTTTGTGCTGTTTGCCACCCTGGATCCCGCCGCCGGATACAAGGGCATCACGGCATTCCTGGTTGACAAGAACTTTCCCGGATTCACCGTCGGCAAGAAGGAGGACAAGTTGGGCATCCGGGCATCGTCCACCTGCGAATTGATTCTCGAAGATTGCCACGTGCCCAAGGAGAACGTGCTGGGCGATCCCGGGAAGGGCTACAAGATCGCCATCGAGACCTTGAACGAAGGCCGCATTGGCATCGGTGCGCAGATGATTGGCCTGGCCCGCGGGGCCTGGGAGTTTGCCTGCAAGTACGCTGTCGAGCGAAAGCAGTTCGGCAAAGCCATCGCGGAGTTCCAGGGGATCCAGTTCCAGATCGCGCAAATGGCGACCGAGATTGAGGCCGCTCGCCTGATGGTCTATAACTGCGCGCGCATGAAGGACGCTGGCGTGAACTTCGTCAAGGAAGCCGCCATGACCAAGTTATTCGCCTCGCAGGTCGCCGAGCGCGTGACCTCGCTGGCCATCGAAATCTACGGCGGCTACGGATTCACCAAGGACTATCCCGTGGAGAAGTACTGGCGCGACGCCAAGATCGGCAAGATCTACGAGGGCACGTCCAACATGCAGCTGGCGACTATCGCCAAACTCGTTCTGGGGAAATAGGGGCACGGCCCAACCGACTGCCCGTTCCGCCCACGATCCGGACTACGGATTGAAGTGGAATTCGACGACTTCCTTGGACTCACCGCCAGGGGCAAATTTCCATTTGGCGACGGCGTCTTCCGCGGCTTTGAGCAGCACTGGGCTCCCGCCCAACGGTTCAACAGACTTCACGTCTCCGTCCGCCGCTACGACCGCAATCACTCTGACCGTGCCTGCCAGGCTCATTCTGCGTGCGACCTCCGGATAGGAGGGGGTTGCTTTCCGGACGACCCGGCGCGAGTTTTCCGAAGAAGAGGATTGGCTTTGCGCGATTCCCGCAGGCCCAGAGCAGTATAAAAAGAGAAGAATCAATACCAGAACGTACCGTGTCCGCATAATGGGGGTCCCCGAGATAGAGGAGCTAAATTCTTACTTCCAGAGTACGGATGATCTTAGGAGAGAGCAGCGATCTGGAAAAGTAACCGGAGTAACCAAAGTCACGCGCAAAAGAGGCTGCGTTCCCGAGGCCGACGCCGAAATACCCAGGTCTCTGCTGGAACAGCAGGTGCCATGAAAAGCCTTGCTGGACGGGCGATGTGCCGTGCGGAGTGCAGCGCCGAACCTATCTGCGTTGCTCATAATGTGCATCGAGTTGCACATCCGACAGTTCTCACCTCCTGTGCGACCACTGATAACCGTACTGATATCAGCCATTTAACCTGACTGCCACTGTTGGCTCGCCGGGTGCAATTCTGTAGAGTGCCTGCGAGCCCGGGGCAAAGACCGGAGTGCCACTTGACGACTTTATTCGGGACCGACGCCGTATCAACCGTCGCTGCGATCCCCGCTTCCACAGCTGGTAAACCACGTGGATGGTTGCCGCTGTTGACCGTCCTGTTCTTGATCTCCTACGGTTTGATGACCATGCTGATCGTCGAGCAAGGTCGCACCATCGAGTCGCAGCGCGTCCTGATTCGCGCGCTCCTCCGCGACAGCACCGAATTGTCCGCCGTTAGGCAGAAGGCCCAGCAGGAACAAGCGCAAGCGCCATCGGCGAAGAACCAGTATCCAGTGACCCAGAACCAAATGACCCAAATCCCGTCATCCCAGATCCCGTCGACCCAGGCACCAAGCAGTAAGGCCCCGTCTTCCCAGGCAGGACCACAGCATCAGACGCAGAACGAGTCGGCCAAGCAGAAGCGCGAGTTCCGCATGCCGTCGAAGCCGGAGCCGGATCTGGTGGACGACGTCCGAGCCCTGATCACGATATAGAGAACGCGATTCTAACGTTTGTTCTGGCGGTAAGCAGTCGCAAGCAGAAAGTTGCAGGAAAACAATGACGGTCCTGACCCTAGCCTTGTTGTTCAGTCTGCCAGTGGCCCCCTGGGCCCCGCAAAAACCTCTGCGGCAACCTTCCACCCAGATCGCGCGGCACTCCAAGGGCGGGCGCTGGTACTTCGCTGAAACCGGCCACGCCGTATATTGCTACGGTCCGGTGATGACCCTGCCCCGCGCCAACGGCGGGCTGCAGAGAGTCGCCACCTTCTGCCGCGACGGCAGCGCGGTCGTTCCACTTAAAGACTAGTGGTTATAGCATCCGGGGCAGTTCAGTTTCGTTGGGGTAGCCGCCATGGTTGCGTCAAGATTGCTGGTGTGCACGGTTTGATACCGACCACGGATCGTGCTAAAAGCAATTAATGCTCATCCCAGCCCTTCGGAGCTTCGCGAAATCGTTCATTGTGCTGTTTTTTGGACGTGAAAGCAGACCACCGAGGATAATCCGCGGATTGGCGTCGGGCTATCAGATTTGTGTTTCGCCTGCAGAAAATCTCGGGTATCTTCTGGGAACGAGTGAACCGCACTTGCAACGGATTATAAGGGAGTACGTGTCTGCCGGTGACGCCAACATCGGCTATGGGTCGCTTTCACGAGCAAAATCCGTTGGGCCCAGCGGGCGAGTCATCGCTTTCGAACCCCTCCCGAAAAACGCAGATCATTTTCGAGAAAGCATCAGGATCAATCGACTCACCAACGTCTGACTCCTGGAATTCGCAGCCTCTGACCAATTTGGTGAGGCAGTGATTTGAATTGCCGAGAGCCTGTCGACAGCAAGCTTGGTTTGGCATCGCAATAACTCTTCTGCTACTGAACTGACCATCAAAACGGTTCAGATCGACGATCTCGTCGAATCGGGAGATCTTGGGCTTCCAAGGCTCGTCGAAGGGGCGGAAGGCAGCGTCCGGAAGGGAAAGCGACGTACGGTCGCCGCCGCGAAGCCGGGTGTTGTTTATCGAATGTTCAGAAGCAGGTCGCGCGACGACCTGGTCCATGCTGCGGGAATTCGGTTATCATTGTCAATCGGCCATCACGCGCAAACCGGTGCACGAGTTTGAGGAATATCGTCATTCGGATTTTCTCTGGCTGCCGACGTAGCCACAATCCCCCCTAATTGACCCAGAATCGCGACAATGCACGTCTGCGTCCTCCGGCCACCCCTGCGCATCCAACCTCTACGGTGATACAAAAGATCGGATCGCAGTGCCCTCCAAGCACTCCTCGAAATCGGAGACCAACATGTCCATTCGACCCGTTAAGCGCCTCATCAAGTCCAAGCCCACGCTCGAAGGCGCTGGAGTCCATCTGCGTCGCGCTTTCGGCTTCGGTAACACTCAGGATTTCGATCCGTTCCTTCTCCTCGACGACTTTCGCAACGATGTCCCCGAGGACTATCTCGCCGGATTCCCGTGGCACCCGCATCGCGGCATCGAGACCATCACCTACGTTCTTGCCGGAACCGTCGAACACGGCGACAGCATGGGCAACCGCGGCGCCATTGCCGCTGGTGACGTGCAGTGGATGACCGCCGGCAGCGGCATCATTCACCAGGAAATGCCCAAGGGCGACCCGACCGGCCGCATGCACGGCTTCCAACTCTGGGCGAACCTGCCTTCGGCGCTCAAGATGACCGCACCGCGTTACCAGGAGGTGAAAACCGCCGACATTCCACAGGTCACCGACGATGACGGCACGCACGTCCGCATTGTCTGCGGAAATTTCTGGGGCAAGTCCGGCCCCGTCGACGGAATCGCGGCCGACCCCATTTACCTCGACGTCTCGGTGCCTCCGGGCAAGCGGAAAACGCTCCCCGTCGAAACCACGCGTCATGCCTTCGCCTACGTCTTCGCCGGCGATGGAAAGTTCTGTAATGCCTCCGGCCCGCTCGCGGTCCCGACTGAGGGCGTGGGATGGGCCGATACGAAGCCTCCCGCCGATGCCGAGAACCGCTCACTTGTCGTCTTCGATCGCGGCGACGAAGTTGCAGTGCAGGCAGGCGAGGATGGAATCCGCTTCCTCCTGGTGTCAGGCAAACCGCTCGAAGAGCCCGTCGCATGGTATGGTCCCATCGTCATGAACACGCAGGAGCAACTCCAGCAGGCATTCAAAGAACTCGAGCAAGGCACGTTCTTGAAGAAATAGATCCTGGTAAGCGTAAGAAAAATGGAACGAGTCCCGTGGGGACGGTACAAGTGGGTAGATGCCCTGTGCGGCTTCCGTTTTTCGTCAGAGTCATTTTAAGCAAACGTAACTCATGCCCGAACTCCCCGAAGTCGAAACCATCGCTCGCGGCCTAGCCAAACGTGTCACGGGAGACGTTGTCGAATCCGTCTGGCTCGGGCAAAAAAAAGAGCCGCTGAAATCTCCCGCCTCTGCCATCGCGGCAACCCTGGAACACAGCCGCATCGCTACTGTCCGCCGCATGGGCAAGCACATCGTCTTCGACCTCGATCCTGTGGCGGGGGCGCCCTTGCCCGCGAAAGGCCGGATATCGGATCAGAAGCCGAAGGGAACCACCAACGCGCAATGGATCGTCCACCTCGGCATGACCGGCCGCCTGCAAGTGTGTGAGCCCCAGGCAGAGGTGCTGAAGCACACCCACGCTATTCTCCGTTTGGCCTCGGGCAGGGAACTGCGCTTCGTCGATCCGCGCCGCTTCGGCCGTCTGAGCGTAGCGCGGTGGGGAGACTTCGATGCCGCTGGCGTCGAGCCGCTGGAAGTCAATCTCGACCGCTTCCTGACGTTGTTCCGCGGCCGCAAAACGCCGATCAAGAGTGCGCTCCTCAACCAGAAACTCCTGCGCGGCGTCGGCAACATTTACGCCGATGAATCTTTGTTCCGTGCCGGCATCCGTCCCCGCCGCCGGGCTTCCACGATCACTCGCGACCAACTCGGCAAGCTCTTCGTAGCCGTGAAAGAAGTCCTGAAGGAAGCAATTGCCCTCGGAGGTTCTTCCATCTCTGACTACGTGGACGCCGATGGCGAAGAAGGATTCTTCCAACTCCAGCATCGCGTTTACGGCCGCGAGTCCGAGCCCTGCCTCGTCTGCAAAACGCCCATCAAGCGAGTCGTGATCGCCGGCCGCAGCAGCCACTACTGCCCTAAGTGCCAGAGGTAGGCCGATTGTCGATTACGGATTGAAAGCCGGTCGTGAGCTTTTCAGTCAACAATCAGAAATCATCAATCAACAATGATTTTCTGCTAACCTTCTCCCCATGCCGGATTTTTCCATCGGAGTCGATCTTGGCGGCACCAACCTGCGCATCGCAGCCGTTAGCACGGATGGCCAGCTTCTCGAAAAGATTACTCTGGGCGTGAAGGTCGCTCTCGGCCGCGACCACGTCATCGGCGAAATGTGCGAAGCCATCCACCGCCTGACCGAGCAATATCGCGGCGGCGGCATCTTCGTCGGCGCCGGCATCGGCGTTCCCGGCATCATCGATATGGAAACGGGAATGATGCGCAAGTCCGCCAACCTTCCTGGATGGTCCGACTATCCCGTGCGCGATGAAATCGAGCGTCGTCTGGGCGCTCGCGTGTTCCTCGAGAACGACGCCAACGTCGCAGCCCTCGGCGAAAAGTGGCTGGGCGCGGCCCGCGACGTAGACAATATGGCGATGGTCACCCTGGGCACCGGCATCGGCGGCGCCATCATCCTGAACGGAAAAATCTTTTACGGCATGAATGGCATGGCTGGCGAGTTCGGACACGTCACCATCGAACCCAACGGTGTTTCCTGCGGCTGCGGCAACCACGGATGCGCGGAGCGTTATGCTTCCGCCACTGCCGTCGTGCGCATGGCTCGCGAGGCCATTGATTCCGGGCAGGCGCCCGCACTCGCCAAGGCTGCCAGTTCCGACCCCGAGTTCAGCGCCAAGTCGATTTACAACCTCGCCATTCAGGGGAATGAAGACGCTCAACGCATCTTCCACCGTTTCGGCGTGTCCCTGGGGATGCTGCTAGCCGACCTCGTCAACGTCCTCAACCTCGACATGTTCGTGATTGGGGGAGGAGTGCTCAGCGCATGGGACGCCTTCGCCCCGCCTATGTTCGCGGAGTTGCGCGAGCGCTCGCTAGTCTACGCCGCAACCGCCCCGGAGGATCCTCTCGGCAAAAAGGAAGGAGCGTCGGCACAGATCGCCGCGTATACCCGAAAGAAGACGATCATTACCCGCGCCCTGCTGGGCAGCGATGCCGGCCTCTACGGTGCGGCCAGAATCCCCGCGTCATAGGCTCAAGGGCGGATCGTCCACGTGTTGACTCGTAGACGCGGCGCGAACCAGGCGAGCCGAGGCTGTTGAGCACTGCCAGGCTGCAATGATCGGAGGTCTGGCAGCCGGAGCGTTCTGCGACGATTTCGTCAGTTGACGAGCTTGCTTCGGAATTGCAGGTCAGCCACGAGGAGCTCAAACGTTCGCGATGGGATAGAAATTCCAAGCTATTCGACAAACTGAACGTCGATCCCCATCAATTTGGCGGGATCGATCACGATCCTATCTTTCAAGTCTTCTCCAAGCAGACCATTCTCCTTAAGAAATCGGCGGGCTCGACCAAGATCGGCAACGCGAACCACTATTGCTCTAATCGTGTCGCTGCCGGACGGAACCAGACGGAGCGCGGGCCCCGGTGAGGCCTTCAACTCTTGTCCGGGAGGCGGAGTTTTTTCGTTTAGCAGCTTCCCCCACAAGCTCGCAGTCGTCTCGTAGTTTGAGGTTTCAATCACGATCTCTTTGATCGAGTCGATGCCCATTGGCCCACCGTTACGCTGCTTCAGTTGATCCGTCAAATATCGTCGGTTGTCTTGAATGTCTCGACGCGGAGGGTTGTCGGTTCGAAATAGATCGTTGCTATATTCACAAAGAAAGATATCCATGTTCTTTGAAAGTTCATCGAGATAGACTGTTGTCCAGAGGATCAATTTCTTACCGGTTTCATCTTGAGCCTGCTGGTAGGCATCCGGTTTAGAATGGCGCAGACCGAGCTCATCGAGTCTGGCAACAGCCTCTGCTAGCGGCACGGGTTCAAGTCCCAATCCACCAAATCTCGCGTTCGCGACCCGGTCCCCCATGGAAGACGCCGGAGCTGATTCATCTTTGGAATATGCCAATTCGAGATTTACATTTCCGACGTTTACTCCACCGCTAAAGAATCCTTTATAGTCGGCCGGCGGCCAAGCG
>JBARBI010000345.1:0-20291 GCA_049792875.1 Candidatus Sulfotelmatobacter sp. | reverse complement strand
CTAAATCCACTTCGCTCCCTTTCTGAATTGTTCTGAGCCGCTAGAAGAAGTCGATCGCCTTCACGTCGCCCACATAGCCAACGACGTTGATGGTTCCCTGCGGCACGAAATTGTTGATCAGCAGGATATCCAGGGTGGTGTCGTATACCCGCAAGAGGCCACCTTCGGCGACGTACTCGACGTCGCGGCTGGTAAACCCCTGGAAGGCGTTGACGTCGCCGTTGTCCGGGGGGATCAGCACCGAGCCGTTTGAGGTCCTGTAGATGGAGAGACAACCTCGGACTTCTCCGGTTGGATTGCTGACATTGCCGATGTTGGTGCAGGTGTGAGATCCGATGAAGATCTGGCCGTTCGTGGTCATGTCCATGCGGTCATGGTACCCGTCGGTGATCTTGGCATTGCCGGTTACAGTTCCTGAATTCAAGTCAACGATGTCGAGGCGGCCGCAAACCTTGGCGGCCGTCGGCTGCGGTGGCGTGCCCCACACCTGGCCGGTACAGTCGTTGTTCGTGGGGGGGGTGCCCGCAACGTAGAGCGTCGAGCCGTTGAGCAGCGCCATCGTGGCCGCTTCGACGGGAATGGTGCTGGTAATCGTGAGGCTGGGCAAGTCGAGAACCGCAACGCTGGCGGGCGCAGGAGCTCCGCTGATCGTCGTGCCGTGACACTGGAAGCCGCAGTTCAGGATATACGCAGTACTTCCATTGATGATGGCATACACGGGCCGGCTGCCTTGCGGTTCCGTCACCACCGAGCAGACCGCGTTGGGCGGATTCGTGAAACAACTCACATCCACCGGGGGCACCGCGGAGCCGGGAGAAAGCACGGTAACAGAGTCAGAATCGTTGCTGAAGACCAGGAGCTGGCTTCCGCCAGAATTCGCGATCACGGTTTCCGCATTGGTGACGGCCATCGTCGTCACCAGCCCGCCGCCGGCGAAATTCATTTCCTCTACCGCCCCCAGAAAAGAGAAGCCGTTGACGGTGGCCGTGGGGACCGCGGCGTATCCGATTGGGTTTGATGTGGGGAGCGCCATGCTCGAAGTGGCTCCCCCAAGGCGCACATTGCCGATGGCAGCTTCCTTGGTCGTATCCACGGCATAGACCGTATTCGTAAGAGAATCGAAGGCCGCGGCAATGTTCCGGGACGGCGTTATCGCCATCAAGCCCGGAGAACTTCCGGCGCTCAATCGAGAATTGGCCGGAATAGTATCGTTCGAGCCGTTGAGGATCACGAGGGCGCCGAACGTGAAAGTTGAGGTGACTCCCTGCGACGCCAGCACACGATTCTTCAGCCCGCTGGGCGGGTTCTTTGGCGGACTACTACCGCAGGAGATAAAACCCAAGCTGGTCCACAATCCGACTACCAAAACGAGGATGCGTCTGTTCAAACGACAAGCTCCTAACGACATGAAAAAGGGAGATTTAATTGCGAAATGGTGGATTATAACAGACCCGGAAACTGGTCCCCGCAGGGCGAACCTCACGGGGCCGAAATGCCCGGTTTGTTTTCGGCGCATCTGCTCCATCCATGCGGAGATGCACGAACCGCTCTTGATCCTGTATTCTCAGAAAATATATGGCAGCCGACTTTCTTGCCCGGATCAAGCAGTCCCCTGTCTTGTGCGACGGCGCTATGGGAACGCTGCTGTACGCCAAAGGCATCTTCATCAACCGGTCCTACGATGAGCTGAATCTGTCGCAGCCCGACCTGATTCGCGGGATTCACCACGAGTACCTTCAGGCCGGGGCCGAGATTATTGAAACCAACACTTTCGGTGCCAACTCTTTCCGGTTGGGGCGGCATAGTTTGGCGGACAAGGTACGCGACATCAATCGGGCAGGCGCACGCCTCGCCCGTGAGGCCGCCAAGAGCTTCGATGTGTGGGTAGCGGGATCGGTTGGCCCGCTCGGGACCAGAATCGAGCCCTTGGGGAAGACTTCGTTCCAGGAGGCGCGCGACTCGTTCCGCCAGCAGATTGAGGCGCTGGCGGAAGGCGGTGTCGATTTGCTGATTCTGGAGACATTTGGATATTTGGAAGAGATTCACCAGGCGATGCTGGCAGCCAGAGAGGTTAGCCCGTCGCTGCCGATCGTGGCGCAGGTCACCATCGACGAAGACGGCAACTGCCTGGACGGCTCCGACCCACAGACGTTTGTTCCCAAACTCGCGGAGTGGGGAGCGGACGTGATCGGCTGCAACTGCAGCGTCGGTCCGGTCGCCATGCTGGACGCGATGGAGCGAGTGCGGGCAGCGACTTCCCTACCCCTGGCGGCGCAGCCCAACGCAGGCATTCCGCGGTCGGTGGAGGGCAGGAACATTTATCTGTGCTCCCCGGAGTATATGGCGAGTTATGCGCGCAAGTTTGTGGGGGCCGGAGTCCGGCTGGTGGGCGGTTGCTGCGGCACGACTCCCGAGCACATTCGAGTGATGAAATCAGCTCTGCGGGTGGGTGAGGCCCGAGGAAAGGCGGCTTCCGCTCACGTGGCAGGCAGTCCGTCGGCCCCGGCAGCAGTTCCGGCGGTGCGACTGGAGGATCGGTCGCTGCTCGGTGCGCGGCTGGCTCGCGGCGAGTTTGTGACGATGGTCGAGATTGTCCCTCCGAAAGGGATCGACATTGGCAAGGAAGTTGAGGGCGCACGGTTTCTGAAGTCCGTAGGGGTGGATGCGGTCAACATCCCGGACAGCCCGCGGGCGTCGGCGCGCATGAGCAACCAGGCTCTGTCTCTGCTCATTCAGCGCGAGGTCGGGATTGACGCGATTCTGCACTACACTTGCCGCGATCGCAACGTTCTCTGTATTCAGAGTGATCTTTTGGGCGCGGCGGCCGTGGGCCTCCGGAATCTCATTTGCATTACCGGCGACCCTCCCAAGATGGGCAACTATCCGGATGCGACGGCAGTGTTTGATGTGGATGCCATCGGGCTGGTCAACATCGTGCACAACCTGAACCGCGGGCTGGATCTCGGAGGAAATCCGATTGGGACCGGCACTGGCTTTGTGATCGGGGTGGGAGCAAACCCGGGGCTGACTGATCTGGATGAAGAGATTCGCCGCTTCGAGTACAAGGTCGAGGCAGGGGCCGAGTATGCAGTCACTCAACCCGTGTTCGACCTGCGGTTGCTGGAGAACTTTCTCAAACGCATCGAGCCCTGCCGCATCCCGGTGGTGGCGGGAATATGGCCTTTGGTGAGCGTGCGCAACGCCGAATTCATGAAGAATGAGCTCAGAGTCTCGGTGCCGGACGCGATTCTGGAGCGCATGGCGCGGGCGCAGACTCCCGAATTGGCGCGGGCCGAGGGCGTAGCCATCGCGCGAGAGATGCTGATTGCTGCCCGTCAGATGGTACAAGGAGCACAGATCAGCGCGCCGCAGGGACGTTATAGCTCGGCGGTGGATGTATTGGAAGCTCTGGGGGGCAACCAGGGCTCCTTGGCCACGGCCTAGTGCTGCATTCGTTCCGGCATATTGAATCGATTCAGCTCGTTAACGAAACGATATTGCAAGCGTCCGGTTCAAAAATTGTTTTCCCTCAGCGGGACTGTATCGTCCATTTATTTCGATTCTTCCTATAAAAAAGACTGGACTCTTCTTTCAAATAGTTGCATTACAATAAGAGACGGAGCGAAACCCCGTTGCCCAAGTTTGAAGAGTGCCTCCAGCGACTGGAGAAAATTGTTCAGGAACTGGAAAAGGGAGAAGTGCCTTTGGAGAAATCTCTGACCCTGTTCGAAGAAGGCATGCAGCTTTCTTCGGCCTGCCGCAAGGAACTGGAACAGGCGGAAGGAAAAGTTGAGATTCTGCTGAAAAAGAACGGGAAGCTCCAAGCTGAACCATTCGAGCCGCTGTTAGAAAAGTTGCCTGCACACCGGTAAGGCGTACGGATTTCCGGCCGCGATTCGAGAGCTTTGGATGTCTGTGGAGTTCTGGTGTTGCCAGCCACCCCGCAGCCCTAGTCGAATGTCGACGTCCGCCGTTGACGACGGTTGAAGATCGGGGAATGTATGGCTCAATGTGTAGTTGTTCTGGAGAAAGATCCAACAATGGCCCGCTCTCTGGCCGGCGGGCTCCGCCCTCACTTCGCAGTACACTTAACAGGATCCCACGAGGAATTACGGGACAAGGTGTCCCAAAGCCGTCCCGAGGCCGTGGTTCTCAACATCGAATTCTGGCGTTTAACCGATGTAGAGAGTTTGCACCGCGACTTTCCTGCGCTGCCCATCGTCTGCACCCACCGCATTCCCGACGAAGAAATGTGGATGGCCGCGCTGGCGGCCGGAGCGAGCGATGTATGCGCCACGGATGACGTGGCGAACGTGCTGACCTCGCTTCTCCGCAGCATGGCGCTCATGCGGAGTGCTGCCGCGTAAATCAACCCTGTGCCAAGAGGACGCCCGCGGGCGTCCTCTTTACTTTCAGGGCCACTCCGTCGGCAAGGCGCAATTGCAGATCCGCCGCCTTGTTATACTCACTGCTTCATGCTCAAGGAGACTCTCGAACAAGGGCGGCAACTGATCGACGCCGCGCTGGACCGGCTCATTCCGCTGGAGACGCAGCATCCGGAATCGATCCACAAGGCCATGCGCCACAGCGTGTTTGCCGGAGGCAAGCGCTTGCGGCCCGTGCTCTGCATGGAGGCCGGACGCATGGTGGCGGGATCGTTGCCGGCCCGGATCGAGGACCTAGGCGCGGCGCTGGAAATGCTGCACACCTATTCGCTGATTCATGACGATCTGCCCGCCCTCGACAACGACGATCTGCGCCGAGGGCGGCCAACCTGCCATAAGGTGTATGGCGAGGCTATTGCGATCCTGGCCGGCGATGCGCTGCAGACGCAGGCCTACGAAGTTCTGGCGCGATTGAAGTGTCCCGCCGAGGCCCGGGTGCGCATTATCGAGGAGATCGCCCGCGGTACAGGAACGATCGACGGTATGATCGGCGGGCAGGTCGTGGATCTGGAAGCGGAACACACCCGGCCGACGGCGGAGATGCTGGAATATATCCACCGCTCGAAGACGGCCGCGTTGATCACGGCGAGTTTGGTCAGCGGTGGGCTCTATGCCGGCGCGAAGGACAACCAGGTGGCGAAACTGCGCGCCTTCGGATTGGCGATCGGCTTGGCCTTTCAGATTGTGGATGATGTGCTCGATGTGACGCAGACCTCCGAACAGCTGGGAAAAACTGCCGGAAAAGATACGGCCTCGGAGAAAGTAACCTACCCATCGCTGTTTGGTGTTGCAGGATCGGTGCAACGAGCAGATGCCCTGGTGGACGACGCGTTCGCGGAATTGGAGAGCTTTGGGGAACGCGCGGAGCCGCTGAAGGAACTGGCGCGTTTCTTAGTGGAAAGAAAGAAGTGACACCGAGCAGGCGGGCCTCAGGCCAGTCGGTTCTGTGCTCCTCTGTGTCCTCTGTGGTAAAAATAAGTACGGCGATGGAGTTCGCCATAACCGCCTGATGGACCGGCTGATGACTCCTACAAAATCCAGGCCACTTTTGTAGGAGAGACTCCGTCGTGAAAGACTTCCTCGCCATATCCGTCGCCGCAATAGTCGGCGCCAACCTGCGCTATCTGCTGAGCCGTCTCGCGGCCAGAGAGTTTGGCCCCATCTTCCCTTACGGAACGCTTGCCATCAACATTATTGGGAGCTTCATCGTGGGGTTCTTCGTCATCTGGACCACCGAACGTGTGCTGGTCGACCCACGCTGGCGGTTGCTTGTGGTGATCGGTTTCTGCGGTTCGTTCACCACTTTTTCCAGCTACGCGTTTGAGACCATGTCGTATTTCGAGCAGGGCCAGTGGGCACTGATGCTGACCAACATCCTCAGCAACAACCTGCTCTGCCTGGGCGGAGCGCTGGCCGGCATGGGCCTGGCTCGCGCGCTCTGATATGACTCCGACTCTCGAGACCACGCGACTGACGTTGCGCCCCTATCGCGAGGCTGACATCGCGGAACTTCTGCCACTGATCGGCACGCCGGAGGTGGCGGCCACCACGTTACGCATCGCGCACCCCTACACCGATCAGGACGCGAGAGCCTTCCTTGCGCTCGCGCAGGAGCCCGGCAAGATCTGGCTGGCGATCACGCTGCGCCGCGACGGCCGCCAGATTGGCGGCATCGGCCTGCGCGTCGACGACCAGCACCAGCACGCTGAACTGGGCTATTGGCTGGGCGTGCCGTATTGGGGACAGGGCTATGCGACGGAGGCCTCACGGGAAATGCTGCGCTACGGATTCGAGGAGCTTCAGTTGCACCGCATCTTGGCCTCACATTTCAAGCACAACCCGACCTCCGGCCGGGTTCTCGCGAAGCTGGGGATGCGCCATGAAGGCTGCCAGCGCGAACATCTCCGCAAGTGGGATCGGTTCGTCGATTTGGAGTTGTACGGGATGTTGCGGCAGGAATGGGAGAATCACGAGTAAAATGCCTGAAGCCATGGCGGTGCAAGTCACCATCTACCTCAATGAAGCGGACCAGTGGCATCACCGGCCGCTGCACATGGAGATTCTCAACTATCTGTGCAAAGAGAACGTCTATGCGGCGACGGCGATTCATTGCGTGGCGGGATTCCTGGGGCGACATCGCGTGGAAACGGCACACTTGGTCGAAGCCGGAGGCAAACTGCCGGTGATCATCATTTTCGTCGATACCGATGAGCACGTGAACCGTGTCCTCCCCACGCTCAAGGAAATGGCGGCGCACCGGCTGATCGTGCGCGAGAATGTGGTTCTGGAGCAAGGCAATCTCGACTGACATGGCTTCTCTCCCAGTGAATCCATCTCTGGGCATCCTCGCGATCGCCGCGCACCGCGACGACGTAGAACAAACCTGTGGCGGCACGCTGCTGAAGGCAGCACAGCGCGGACAGCGCACCGGCATTCTTGATCTGACCCAAGGTGAAATGGGCACGCGAGGCACGGCGGAAGACCGTGCCCGGGAAGCGGGCGACGCGGCGGGGATTCTTGGTGTGAGCTGGCGGCGCGCCCTCGACATTCCCGATGGTCGAGTCGAGAACACGTGGGAAAACCGGCTGAAGGTAGCCGGCGTGATTCGCGAGACGCGGCCGCGAGTGATCATTCTGCCTTACTGGAAGGGGCGGCATCCGGATCACTACACGGCTTCGGTGCTGGGATATGAGGCGTGTTTTCTCGCGGGTCTGGCGAAGCTTGATCCGCTAAAAGCCATCAGCTCTCAGGCATCAGCGGTCAGCGGACGGACCCCGGATCTCGGACCTCAGACCTCAGGCCTCGCCCCTCATCGTCCCTTCAAGATCATCTATGCAACGCTTTACTACGACATTCGGCCTTCGTTTGTGGTCGATATCAGTGAACAGTTCGAGGGGAAATTCGCCTCCATTCTGGCTTATAAGTCTCAATTCAGAGACCAGGAGGCGGGCAAAGACCTGTTCCCTGCCCATGACGAGATTCACGCGCGCGTCGAGGCCATGGCGCGTTTTTATGGCATGCTCGGCGGCGTGACCCACGCCGAGCCCTTCCTGCAGAAGGAAGTCGGCCTGGTCGACGACCTGTTGAACATTCCCGTCAAATCCATATAGCATGGCTGAACTCAATGATCCCAAAGAGGAGAAATAGCAAGTATGTCTAGATTTGTTTTCACCTTCATCACCGCCCTCGCAATGGCAGCCACCGCCGTGGCACAGGCTGGAACCTGGCAGATCGATCCCAATCACACCGCAGCGCAATTCTCCGTACGGCACTTGGGGGTGTCCACGGTAAGGGGCGCGTTCACGAAAGTGACTGGTTCAGCGAAGTATGACCCCGCAGACCCGACGAAGGATTCTCTCGAAGTCACGATCGAAGCGAAGTCCGTGGATACGCGCGTGGAAATGCGCGACAACGATTTGCGCAGTGATCACTTCCTCGACGTACAGAAGTATCCGACCATCACCTTTCACTCCAAGCAAACCAAAACGGTGGGGGCCGGGAAGCTGCAGGTGGTTGGGGATCTGACGATTCACGGCGTGACCAAAGAAGTCGTGCTCGACGTGGACGGGCCAACGGCTCCGATTAAAGATCCGTGGGGCAACCAGCGCATTGGCGCATCGGCAACCACCAAAATCGTACGGCAAGATTATGGGGTAAGCTATCTGCCGGGCGTGGTGGGGGATGAGATCACGATCACCATTGATGCGGAATTGATCCAGCCGCCGGCGAAGTAGCCCTGGAACCCGATCACATCTGAGCTGTGCGAAGACGACATCCGTCCCGCCTGCGGCGCTGCTATTTCTTGAGTGCCACAGCCAGTCCATCCCGGATGGGCAGAATCGTCGTGTAGAATTCTGTCGCGTCGTAGAGTTTACGATTGAACTCGAGGATGGCTTTGGTCCTCGCTTCAGTCGGATTCTTTGCAGCGACGCGGCCGCTCCAGAGCACATTGTCGGTGATGAACAGCCCTCCCTTTCGCAATCGAGGCGCCACCAGGCGCAACACGCGCGGGTAGTCTTCCTTGTCGACGTCGTTGAAAATGATGTCGAACTCCTGCTTCTGCTCCGAGAGGTATTCCAATGCGTCGCCAGTGTGCAGCGTGATTCGACTCGAAACTCCAGCACGCTTGAAGTAGCCGCGGGCCCGTTCCGCATTTTTCGAATCGCCGTCGGTGTAGATCACGCGTCCCTTTTCCCCCACGGCTTGAGCCCACCAGATCGTCGAATACCCGATGGCCGAGCCGAGTTCGAACACGGTGCGGGCGTTGATCAACAACGCCAGTTGCTGCAGGACGCGGGCCACGGCTGGGCCGACAATGGGCACATTGTGCGCGGTGGCATAATCTTCCATTTCGGCCAGTACCTCGTCGCGTTTGGGCAGCATGGAATAGAGGTAGTCATCGACCGGACCTGCGGTGGTGAAGTTGTAGTGTCGCCAACTGGCTCGGTCGTCCTTCTTCTTGCTCTGAGTCACAGGCTTCCCTTTCCAAATCGTGCTTCTTTTCAACCACTGATCGTGACCCCCGGCTTCATTTCAACGATCTCGACGCCGGGAGCTAATTTCTTCAATGCGCCCGGAGTTCCCGTGAGCACCGGGAATGTGCCGAAATGCATGGGAATCACGGTCTTCGGCTTCAGCAGGCTGATGGCGTAAGCCGCCTCGCGGGGTCCCATGGTGAACAGATCGCCCATGGGCAGCATCGCGACCTCTGGCGCGTATAACTCCCGGATGATCGCCATGTCGCCGAATACGTTGGTGTCGCCGGCATGATAGATCTTTACGCCATTCTCAAATTCGACCACATAGCCGCAGGCCTCGCCGCCGTAGACGATCTCGTCGCCATCCTGAATGCCGCACGAGTGGTCGGCGTGGACCATGGTCACCTTGATGTCCCCAACCGTCTGCGTTCCCCCTTTGTTCATGGGAGAAATCTGTTTGGCCCCTTTTTTGCCCAGCCACAGGCAAAGTTCGTAAATCCCAACGACAATCGGGTTGTGGTGCCTGACGACTTCGACAGCGTCGCCGATGTGGTCTCCGTGGCCGTGCGTGCAGAGCAGAACGTCGGCCTTCTTCACTTTCTTGTCCGCCTCGGGGCACATGGGATTGCCCATGATCCAGGGATCGATGAATATGGTCTTCCCACCCGGAGTCTCGATGCGGAACGTCGAGTGGCCTAGCCAAGTGAGTTTGATTCCTTTGAGATTCATCTGCCTATAGCTCCTAGCTGCTAGCTACTAGCTGATAGCGTTCAGCATTGTTTCTGGAAATCTCGACTGCCTAAACGACTGACTGCTGAGTGCTTTTCCATTAATCGGCCCACCTAGTTTAATATGAAACGCCATGGCAGAACTCAAAGTACTGATTTCGCGGCAGGAGATCGCCAAGCGCGTGAGCGAACTGGGCGCGCAGATTTCGAAGGACTTCGCGGGGCAATCCATCATTTTCGTTGGAGTGCTCAAGGGTGCGGCCATCTTTCTCTCGGATCTGGCGCGGCAGGTCGATCTCGATTCGACGTTTGATTTCATCGGAGTCTCCAGCTACGGGAACCGTCCCAGCCCGAGTCAGGAACTCAAGAGTGGGTGGGACTCGACGGGGGAGGTGAAGCTGACCAAAGACGTTGACCAGTCCATGAAAGACAAGAACGTAATCGTCGTGGAAGACATCCTCGACACCGGGCTGACGCTGACGGTCCTCAAGAAGCTGCTCCTGGCACACCAGCCGCGAATGTTGAAGATCGCTGCGTTACTCGACAAGCCGTCGCGACGCAAGCTTCCGCTTGAGGGCGACTACGTCGGATTCAAGATTCCAGATGAATTTGTGGTTGGCTACGGACTGGACTACGCGGAGAAGTACCGCAACCTCGCCGACATTTGCATTGTGCCCAGAGAGTAATGCCACGGCAGAAGTCCGGAATAGCTCCAACATGCCTTTCGCGCCGAACTCCCCCGGGACTGAGGGGAACGGGAACGCGGCTGCTATCATACAAAAGAATGGGTTCTGTCCTTTCCAAACCAGATCGCCTGCCGGTCGAGTCGTTGCTGCTCGACGTGGCCGACGTGCTCGCCACATCACTCGACCTGGACACAACCGTGCGCCGCGTCGCCGAGGTCGTTCGCAAGGTCATCAATTACGAGATTTTCGCGATTTTGCTGCTCAACGAGAAAACCCAGGAACTGCGTTTCCGCTTTCAGGTTGGGTATCCGCCCGAATTTGCCGAGCGCAGTCGGATCAAAGTCGGGGAAGGAGTCACCGGCCAGGCAGCCAAGTTGCGGCAGGCGGTTCTGATTGACGACGTTACCCTGGACCCTCGATATATCGAAGCGGTTCCCAACGTACGCTCAGAACTTGCCATACCGCTAATCACCAAGAACCGCGTCATCGGCGTCATTGACCTCGAAGCGCGGGAACCCGGCTACTTCAGCGAAGAACACGTCCGCGTCCTGACGCTGGTGGCATCCCGCATGGCGGCGGGCATCGAGAATGCCCAGCTTTATACCCGAACCACCAAACAAGCACGCATTCTGCTGTTGCTCAACGAAATTGCGCGTGAACTGACGTCGATTCTGAACCTGGACGAGTTGCTCGGCCGGATCGCCGAACTGGTGCGGCGGTTGATTGACTATCAGATGTTCAGCATCCTTCTGCTGGATCCTTCGGGCGAGAAACTACAGCACCGTTTTTCCCTGCGCTTTAACGAAAATATTCACCTGAAGCACGAAATCCCCCTGGGACGGGGACTGGTCGGCACCGCGGCTGAGAGCAAGCAGGCTGTTCTCGTGCCCGACGTCACGAAAGATCCGCGCTACGTGGAGGCCAATCCCGAAACGCGGTCTGAATTGGCCGTCCCGCTTGTCTACAAGAGTAAAGTGATCGGAGTGCTGGACCTGGAGCACACGCGCAGGGGATTTTTCACCGAAGAGCACCAGCGCACCATGACAACTCTGGCCGCGCAGATTGCGATTGCGGTTGAGAACGCACGCCTCTACGAAGAAATCGAGCGGCAAGAGCGACGACTGGAGCGCGATCTTGCGCTGGCGCGCGAACTCCAGGGACGATTGCTGCCGCAAACAAATCCGCAGCTTGCTCACCTGGATGTGGCAGCGAAGTTTGTTCCGGCGCGTGCCATCGGCGGCGATTTATACGACTTTATCCCCTACTCGATGTCGCGGCTTGGAATTGTGATTGGCGACGTCAGCGGGAAGGGCGCGCCCGCTGCCATTTATGCCGCACTGGTGAGCGGAATCATTCGGTCCCATGCCCCGATTGAACCCGGATCCGCCGAAATGCTCTCTGCGGTGAACTTGTCGCTGGCCGAACGCCGCATTGAGGCGCAGTTTGTCTCCATCATTTACGCCGTATGGGATGATGAGCATCGCACCCTGACAGTGGCGAACTCAGGCCTTCCCCGGCCCATCTACGTGCATGGCGGGAAGAACGAAGTGGTCGAAGCGACAGGCTTGCCCCTCGGCCTGTTCGATGAGGCCGACTATGATGAATTCAAGTTCCGCATGAAGCCTGGGGAGATGTTCGTGTTCTTCAGCGACGGTATCCTCGACGCTCGCAACCGCAAGGGCGAACTGTTTGGACGTGGACGGGTTGAAGCAATCGTAGCCGAATGCGCGGGGAAATCGGCGAACTGCGTCGTGGATTCGCTGTTTAAGGCAGCAGCCGAACATTCGGCAGGCGTGGAAACATTCGATGACCAGACGGTTGTCGCCATCAAAGTGCGCACCGGCGCGCACACTCCTCCTAAGAAAAAATGACGCCCCGCGGTCAGAATCCAGCAGTGCGGCCCCCCGGATTTATCTACCGCGAGATGAAACGCGGCGTCCTGCGCCGCGGCGGACCATTCGTCTTGCACTGCGAAGACGTAGCCCTGCCGAGACTGATCGGGCAACACGGCACGCCTCTCTATATCTACTCGGCGGCCATGATACGCGAGCGCTATGACGCATTTGACGCTGCGTTTCGCGATGTGCCGCATACCATCTGCTACTCGGTCAAAGCGAACTCGAACCTGACCATTCTGCGAATGCTGGCTAGAAAAGGATGCGGGTTCGACGTGGTGTCAGGCGGAGAACTCGAACGGGTTCTTATCGCGGATCGCAAAGCGGCGAAGAAAGTTGTGTTCTCGGGCGTGGGCAAGACTCGCGAAGAATTGAGTGCGGCGTTGAGGGCAGGCATCATGCTCTTCAACATCGAGAGCGAATCGGAATTGTGGGCGCTCGCGGAGTGCGCCGGTCGGGTCCGCAAGCCGGCGCCGGTCGCACTGCGCGTGAACCCTGATGTCGCAGCCCAGACGCACCCCTACATTTCTACAGGGTTGCACAAGCACAAGTTCGGAGTGCCCATCGGCGACGCACAGACGCTGTATGCCAAGGCATCGGGGGCGCCGTATCTCAAAGTCCGCGGGGTGAGTGTTCACATCGGCTCGCAGATCACGGATGTCGCCCCTTTTGGCGAGGCCATGACGCGCGTCGCCGAACTGGTCCGGGAACTCCGAGGAGACGGCCACCGCATCGACTACATCGATGCCGGCGGTGGACTTGGCATTGCCTATGAAAAGCCGAACGCCCTTGAGTTCTCCGCTGAGGTGGCGGCGTATGCGCGGGCGCTCGCCGCACCCTTGCAGTCCCTCGATGTGCGGCTGCTTCTCGAGCCCGGGCGATCCATCGTTGGGCCCGCGGGTATCTTGGTAACTTCAGTGGTCTACCGCAAGAAGAATGACGGCAAGAGATTTCTGGTGGTGGACGCCGCGATGAACGACCTGATCCGACCCGCGCTTTATGGCGCATATCACGAGATCATTCCGCTTGCGCTGAGCCCAGATCCGGCGGCGAAACCCGAGGTCACGGACGTCGTCGGACCGGTCTGCGAAACCGGAGACTTCTTCGCACGCGATCGCGACTTGCCCACGGTCCACGAAGGGGACGGGCTTGCTATTCTGGATGCGGGCGCCTACGGAATGGTGCTGGCGTCGAACTACAACACTCGGCCGCGCCCGGCCGAAGTTCTGGTAACAGGCAGCTCGGTGAAAGTGATTCGGCGACGGGAAAAAGTATCGGACCTTTTACGTCCTGAACTATGATTTCGTTTTCGTGCGGCCTATCCGCCTTAGTTTTGCCGTTCTCCCCACTTCAGTTTGGTGCGGAGCACGTGGAAAAAATCTGATCCGGTACGGAACAGGTTCACCTGATGTTCGGAGCGGCGGCAGCGGACGCGGTCGCCGTCGCGTAGATCGAGACCCGGCTGTCCGTCCAGACTCAGGTAGGCCACTTCTTCTTCGCTACGTAACAGGATCTCAATCTCTACAGAATCTGGCACTACGAGCGGCCGATGCGTCAGGGAATGCGGCGCTACCGGCGTGACCACGAAGGCGCTGACCGTCGGCATGAGCACGGGCCCGCCCGCCGACAGAGAGTACGCAGTCGAGCCAGTTGGCGTGGCCACGATCATGCCGTCCGCCCGGTAGCTGGAAACGAAAGCCTTGTCGATGTAGAGGTGGTAGGTATTGAGACGGGCAAGCGCAGTCTTGTTTACTACAGCGTCATTAAACACCAGGTAACTGCCACGAACCGTTTCGCCGCGCAGCAACTGGCACTCCATCAACGAGCGGTGTTCCACCGCGGCGCGACCTTGCGCGATTGCTTCGAGCATGGAATAGAGGGATTGCAGGGGTACTTCCGTCAGAAATCCGAGCGATCCCAGGTTGACGCCAAGAAGGGGAACATCGATGGCCGCCGTAACTCGCGCGGCCGACAACAAAGTTCCATCGCCACCCAACACAACGACCAGATCGAGCGCCTTCGACGACATTTCCGCACGGGGCACAACTTCCTGTCCGGCGACGTATCTCGATGTTTCCTCATCGATGATGACCCTATAGCCATGCTCACCGAACCAGGCTAGAAGCCGGGGAAGAATCTGCGCCACCCCGGGACGATCTGGGCGCGAAATAATTGCTGCGGTTCTGTGGGCCGATGTTTGCGGGCTAGCCATGGTGAAAGAGAGATTGTACAGAATCTCAAGGCCCCCCACAGTGGACACGGCGGGCTAGAAGGCGCCGTAGAGAAGAAATTCGCGATTGCCTTCAGCTCCCAGGATGGGTGACTCGGTCGTGTCGGTCTGTGCGCCGAGGCTTTGCAACACTGCTTTCACTTTGGCCACGGCCGCTAACTGGGCTGCCTCGTCACGAACAATGCCTCCCTTCCCGACGTATTCCCTGCCGGCTTCGAACTGGGGCTTCACCAGCACGATGATTTGACGTCCCTGCCGCTGATCGGGAGATTCCGGAAACGCGGCCCCGATCACCGCGGGAAGAACCAGAGTTGCGGAGATGAAGGATACGTCCATCGCGATCAGATCCACCGTGACGCCTACCGCTTCGCGCGTCAGGTAGCGAGCATTGTTTTTTTCCAACAGTTGCACCCTCGCATCCTGCCGAAGCTTGAAATCCATCTGGCCGTAGCCGGTGTCGACCGCGATGACTCGCGCGGCACCGCGCTGCAGCAGACAGTCGGTAAACCCTCCGGTAGAAGCGCCCACATCAAGGCAGACTTTCCCGGTGACCGAGATGTTCCAGTGTTCGAGGGCACGCTCCAACTTCAGCCCGCCGCGGCTGACGTACTTGAGGTCTTCGCCCAGCAGCCGTATCACGCATTCCGCAGAGACCTGCGCACCCGCTTTCTCTACTTTCTGATCGTCCACCAACACCTTGCCCGCGAGAATCAGAGCTTGAGCACGTTCGCGCGACGCGGCCAGACCGCGGTCCACCAGAAGCTTGTCGACTCTAACTTTCAAAAATTATTTTGCTCGCGAGTTCTACCACGAAAGTGCCAGCACTTGCTCCAGTGCAAAATGCTGAAGCATCTCTATGGTGAGTCACTTACGAAGATACTTCGTGCTTTTTCCACAGCATTTTCCACGGACGTGTTGAAAACTTCGGCCTGCCGAATGCCGCGCGCATCCCCAAGAACAAAAGCCGCCCGAAACAAGGGCGGCTCTTTAATTTTCGCGTACGCCGGGGCTATCCGGCAACTTCTTCCAACAGTTTCTGATCGATGTCGAAGTTCGAGTGTACGTTCTGCACGTCGTCGTGTTCTTCGAGAGCTTCCATCAGGCGGATCATCGTGTTGGCGGCAGCTCCTTCCAGCTTGATGTAGTTCTGCGGAATCATCGCTACGCTCGCGGAGATAGGCTCAATGCCCGCTTTCTTCACGGCCTCTAGCACGCCTTCGTAGGCGGAAGTGTCGGTCAAAATTTCCCAGTTGTCGCCGTCGTCATTCAAGTCTTCCCCGCCGAATTCGAGAACGATGTTCATCAAGTCGTCCTCCTTGGCAGCGGTCTTGGCGATAAGGATGTCACCTTTCTTGTGGAACATCCAGGAAACAGCGCCCGCTTCCGCCATGTTGCCGCCGTTCTTGCCAAAGGCGTGGCGGATCTCGCTCACGGTTCGGTTGCGGTTGTCGGTGTTGATGTCGAGCAATACGGCCGCCCCGCCGGGCCCATAGCCTTCGAGCGAAAATTCCTCGTAGGTGGCGCCGGGCAATTCGCCCGTGCCTCGCTGGATAGCCCGCTTGATGTTGTCGGCCGGCATGTTCTCGGCCTTGGCAGCCACAATGGCTCCGCGCAAGCGCGGGTTGGTGTCAGGATCACCGCCGCCATTCTTGGCGGCAATGCTGATCTCCTTGATGAGGCGGGTGAAGATCTTGCCGCGCTTGGCGTCGAGCGCGCCCTTCTTGTGCTTGATTGTGGCCCATTTTGAGTGGCCGGACATGGTTAGACCTCGTGTCGAAAAGTCTTCAAAGAACTATGGATGGCGCAGGATTCGCCTTCAGAGGAGATCACAGGATTTGCCTCGGTATGGATGCAGGCGAACACAGATTATAGCACGGTCCTCCGGGCGAACAGACCAGAAACCTTGGGCACTCCTATCGGTTTCACGCTTTGCTCTCACCCAGTCAGGGTTCCTCAAAATCCAGGGCGTACACTTCCTGCGAACCCACGTCGCGCACAAGCAGCGGGCCCCCGTTTGGGGTGAGGCCGAACCAGGGTAGGTTGCCCAACACCGCGCGCCGGAAGTTTTTAAGACTCGCCTCCTGCTTCACCTTATGATCGGCAATTCTGAAAGTCAATGAAGCGGGAGAATCTGCTCCGTCTCGAGATTGGCAGCGAGATATCCTTTACATTCATTCACCTTACCTGCCCGTTTCCGCGTCCGCCGTTCACCCCGCCCCTGTCCTTGACTGTCTTGTGCCATCACACCTAACATGCCATGCACGGCGTGCGCTCGGGTAAGCACCTATGACTGGCCAGCTGGTGGGGCATTACCGGGTCCTCGAAAAAATCGGTGCCGGAGGGATGGGCGAAGTCTTTCGCGCGCGTGACGAAAGGCTGGGACGCGAGGTTGCCCTGAAACTGATCCGGCCCGCCTCCAGTGACAACCCGGACCACCTGCGCCGCTTCGAGCAAGAGGCGCGGGCCGCGGCCGCGCTCAACCATCCCAATATTCTCGCCATCTATGATGTGGGTTTCGAAGGCACTGTGCCTTACATCGTCTCGGAGCTGCTGGAAGGCAAGAGCCTGCGCCAGCGCTTGTCGGAAGGCCCCCTCCCGGTGCGCGAAGCCACGGACTACGCCCTGCAGATCGCCCAAGGGCTTACCGCCGCTCATGACCGCCTCATTGTGCACCGCGATCTCAAGCCGGAAAATCTGTTTCTGACCCACGACGGCCGCGTAAAGATTCTGGATTTCGGTGTGGCCAAGCTCCAGACTCCGACTGAAGACAATCGCTCCCTCGAAAGCATGACCACGGTGACCAAGCAGGGAGCCATGATCGGTACGGTCGCCTACATGTCTCCAGAGCAACTGCGGGGCAAGCCCGTGGACCACCGCAGTGACATCTTCACCTTCGGAGCGATTCTTTACGAAATGATGAGTGGATGCCGGGCGTTTCGCGGCGAAACCGAAGTCGACACCATGACCGCGGTCCTGCGCGAAGAACCGGCAATCATCAAGTTGGACGAAGCTGCCATCCCGCCCGGCTATCAGGACATCGTCCGGCATTGTCTCGAGAAGGACCCTGAAAACCGTTTCCAGTCCGCCAAAGATCTGGTTTTCGCGCTGCAGACTCTCTTGGGGTCATCCCCTTTCAAGGCGATTCCCCGCCCTAGCCAGAAGAGTCAAACCGTCCCTGCCTTGCCATGGGCGCTCGCCGCAGTGCTGGCGGTGGCCACGGCGCTTTTGGTGATTACCCGACTGCTACAAACCCCGCCCCCGGTTCCGACTTACTCGCGATTGACCTTCGAAGCGGGTACCGTATATTCCGCGCGTTTCGCACCAGACGGTCAGTCCATCGTCTACAGCGCCGCCTGGAACGGCAAGCCTGTCCAGCTGTTCTCCACGGTGGGAAACTCCCTTCTCGCCCAGCCCCTGAATCTGAGTGATGCCAACCTGCTCGCCATTTCACGCAGCAACGAACTGGCTGTTGTGCTGCACGGTTCTCACAATGGGCAAATGGAATCGGTCGGCGGAATGCTGGCTCGTGCGCCTCTGGCTGGTGGATCTCCGAAGGAATTGCAGCCCGACGTTCGCTGGGCCGACTGGGACCCACAGGACAAGCTGGCGGTCGTCTCTCATATCGACGGTCACAGCCGACTGGAGTATCCACCCGGCAAGGTGCTCTACCAGAGCGCTGGATGGATCAGCAACATTCGCTTCTCTCCCCAAGGAGACAGGATCGCATTCATGGATCACCCGGCGCTCTGGGACCATCGCGGAGCCGTCTGCGTGGTTGATCTCGCGGGGCACGTGCAGACTCTCACGGAAGAATGGGAGTCCGAGCAGGGACTCGCGTGGCACGCCAGCGGGAAGGAGATTTGGTTTTCCGCGATTGAGAAAGGCACGAGCCTTAATCTGATGGCGGTGACCCTGTCCGGCAAAGTCCGTACTGTGCTGGACTTGCCCATGGGAATCGCCTTGCAAGACATCGCCCCGGATGGGCACGTTCTCTTCGCATTGAACTCCAAGCGCCTGGCGATGGGATTCAGCACGCTGGGCAGCAGAGAAGATGTGGAACTGTCCTGGCACGACTGGAATATTGCCAAGGATATTTCGCGCGACGGGCAGTTTGTGCTGTTTGAGGATGCCAGCGAGGCTGCCGGACCCGCTTACGCCGTGGCCCTCCGCAGGTTGGATGGCACGCTGCCCGTTCGTTTAGGAGAAGGCAGCGCAGGCGGACTTTCGCCGGATGGGAAGTGGGCGATCTCGATCTCTACTGGACATCCGCAGCAACTCACGCTCCTGCCCACCGGACCCGGCCAGCCTCGCAGTGTCGACCTCAGCGGGCTGGAACATATCCAGAGCGGATGGGCACGCTTCCTTGCGGATGGACAGCGAATCATCGCCAATGGCAATGAGCAGGGCCACGCCGCCCGCTGCTACATGATGGACTTGTCTGGCAAGAGACCCAAAGCCGTGACCCCAGAAGGCACTCTTTGCGGTCCATCGTCACCCGACAGCCAATTCGTGGTTGGAGTGGGGCCGAATTCAGCCGCGGCTATATACCCGCTCGGAGACGCTTCCGCGCGATTGATCCCCAGACTGGAAGCAGGATTCCTGCCCGTGCAATGGTCGAGCGACGGTTCTCTGCTCTATGGCTACCACAGTGGCGAACTTCCCGGCAGGGTCTACAAGCTTGAGATTGCTAGCGGCAAGCAGACGATGATCCAGGAATTGCATCCGGGGACCCCCGCGGGAATTGTGATGGTCGCTCCTGTCCAAGTCAGTCCCGATGGAACCCGATTTGCGTACAGCTACAATCAGACCTTGTCTGTTCTATTCCTGGTTTCCGGCCTGCGGTAGCCATCCACACCTCAGCCTTCATCAATCCAGTGACCCTGCGAAGTCCGCTCTAACGAAGTGGAAGAAAATCGAAGTCGAAGTCCGTCCTGCGCCGAGGACATCGCGGTAGTGGGGCAGCCGAGTTCCCCGGTAAGCCAGGCCATCTCCCAGCGCCTGGTATACGGTGACCGTACTCCCGGGAGTATCCAGTCGAATGGGCCACGGCGTCTCGACCATCGGCTCGGGAGAGAAATCCAGGCAGAGCGTAACGCTGAACTCGCACTGCTCCCGGTCGGTATGTTTCTTGAGTTCGGCTCCACTGAGGTACGAAGCCAGATAGACGTAAGAGGGTTTGAGCGGCTCCCCCGCCACGGCACTCAGAGTCGCCGCCATGTCACGGTGAAAGAAGCGAGCTACCGGATCGTTGTAGGCCACATAGCGACGGGGGCTCTGGCCATCGCCAAGCTGAATCGCGCCCGTGCGAATCAGGCAGCGGTAATAGCGGCGCAAAGCAGCAACGTGAAACGGGTGGATCAGGCCAGTGAGCGGCGCGTAGCCTTTCTCGCGAAACAGCGGAGACATTTGCCTCACCATTTCCTCGCGCTCCCGACGGCGTTCGACCGCGCCACCTTCTGGAAGCAGGATATCCGCAGCCGCCAAGAGGCGCCGTACGCTGGTCGGCACAGACGCCGGCGCGGGTTCGTCCAGACGCAGACTTCGCACCACGCGCTCCAGCTGCGGGCCCAGCCAGAAAGGAAGGAAACTTCCACTAGCCGCGTTTCGCACCCAAGCGGTCGTTCCCTGCCAGGCAAATCCTGACGGAAGTTCCTTCCAGGATGCGAGTTCATGAGGCAACTGCCCGCCTAAACACAAGATGGTCTCGGGATTCAGGTAAACGGGTTGATCCGTATCTTCGTGCAGGCGCATTGACCTGAGCATGCGCCGCGGGATGAGGTGCAGCGGGAGCTCATCCAACAGGCAATAGAAGCGATCGGGAGGAAGTGT
>JBARBI010000344.1:0-7347 GCA_049792875.1 Candidatus Sulfotelmatobacter sp. | reverse complement strand
CTCGGCCTCTCGATGCCGGCGGCGCCCGCTGCTGCTGGGCAAGTCGACGATAAAACCGCTACCGCCAACACTTCGAGTATGAATCCGGTTCTTCTGGAGCTCTTCACTTCGGAAGGGTGTTCGAGTTGTCCTCCCGCCGACATCTACCTGCAAACCTTGGACATCTCCCAACCCATTGCGGGTGCGCAGTTGATTGTCCTGAGCGAGCACGTGACTTACTGGGACCATGATGGATGGAAAGATCCCAACTCCTCGACGGCGCTGACCGACCGCCAGAGTTCGTATGAAACTGCTCTGGGCGTGAAGGCGGAATACACTCCCCAGGTGATCGTGGATGGAAACGAGGAACTGCCCCTGGGAGAGCAGCAAAAGATGAAAGATTTCCTGCAGAAAGCTGCGGCCACACCCAAGGTTCCGGTCCGAATCGGCGAAGTAGCGGTGGATGCGGGAAATCCAACCGTGCTGCGGGCGCGCATTGAAACGGACGCGAATTTTGAAAAACGAGACGCCGAAATTTACGTGGCTCTTGCTCTGGATCATGTCGAATCGCAGGTCCTGCGCGGGGAAAATGGAGGCCGTCACCTGGTACACGTTGCGGTGGTGCAGGAGATCACTAAGGTGGGAAAGCTGCCGAAGGGAAAGAGTTTTGCCGGGGACGTTCACCTGAAGCTTAAGCTCGGCGTGGATCCAAAAAACGTGCGACTTGTCGTCTTTGTGCAGGAATCCGGACCCGGCAAAGTGGTGGGAGCCGCCCTTCGCAAGCCTGCCATCTGAAGCGGGGGCGGGCTTCACACTGGAATTCCGCGACGGCAAAATCGTCGCCCAACGAAACTACGATTGCCTCGAGCACTGGTAGGAGACAACTCTGGTAGGACTACTGGGCGAGGCCGACACGTCGCATCAGGTCGGCATAGCGTGGGTCAGATCTTATGTTGTCTAGTTCGGGTTCGACCTTGAGAAAAATAATTCCGACACGGTCTGCGTACGCTTTTTCCAGGAAACGGAATGCGTCGTCTTTTCTTCCCAGCATCGCTGAGAAACACGCGGCCGCGACAAGATCATACTCCGCCGACGACGGATCGCCGCTAAGTTCCAACTGCTTCCGCATCATTCCTAAGCATCCGGCAGATTGAAAGCTGTCCCTCAAAGCTGTGGCATATGCCGGACGCCCATGCAGTTCTTCCGCCCGCGCGTAGTTCTTCGTTGCCTCCGAACACTCGTTCTTCAACAGATAGGCATCCCCCAGGCTGTCAAAAGCCGAAGGGTTCTCCGGGTCGATGGCCAGCGTGCGGTGGTATTGCTCGATCGCCTGGTCGTACTCCCTGTGGAAATACAAGACATTGCCGGTGGTATAGGAGATGGCGAGGGACAGAGGATTCAGCACCTGCGCCAGATTCATCTGTTGAAGGCTCTCGGGAAGCCGCCCCGTGAACGCGAGGTACCAGCCGTAGTAAAGGTGTGCCGTAATGCTGTTCGCGTTCAGCGCTACGGCTTGCTCGAGCTCGCGCTGGCTGTCGGCCCATTTCAAATCGAGGAACAGACTTAACCCTAGCGCAGCGTGTGCGTCCGCGAGCGCGCCATCTAACTCTACCGCTTTTTTCGCGGCTGCTAATCCCAGCGCTCGCTTTTCTGGTCCCGCTTCACCAAAGAACGCCTGCAACGCGTAGGCCTCAGCTAGACCGGAATATCCGTCGGCATACGTCGGATCGCTCGCAATCGCTTGTCGAAAGAATTCCAGCGACTTGGACCGGTCGGCCGCTTCCCAGCGATCCTGGAAATACCTTCCTTTCACATAAAGCTGATACGCCTCCGGTTTCTGGGTTGGAAGACGCGCCAGTTTCTGCTTCTGCTCTTCGCTCAAGCTCGGTTGCAGTCTTTGCGAAAGGTCGCTGCCAATCTGCTGCTGTAAAGCCAGCATATCGGCTGCATCGCGTTGGTACTGCCTGCCCCAAAGATGGCTTCCATCCGCCACTTTCACCAGTTCGGCGTTTACCACGACCTGGCCGTCACGTTGCGTGATGCGCCCCGTCAGAATGGCATCCACATTGAGGTCGTGCCCCGCTTTCTGCGAGTCGACACTCTGCTGCTTGTAGCGGTCCACCGAACTGCGCGACATCACACGTACGTCCGGTACCTGAGAGATCGTGTCAATCACCGCCGCGGTCATACCGTCGCTCAGGTCGTCCGAGGCTGCGTCTTGAATTGCAGTCGTAAATGGCAACACGGCCACCGACCGAATGGCTTGCGGCGACGTTCGTAGAACAAACCAGCCCACCACCGCCAGCAGGAGCACCACTCCCATGCCGGCTATCCATGCGGCAGGTCTTCGATGCCACGCGCCAGCTTTCGCCACTGGCGCCGCCGCTACCGATCCCGACGACGTATCCCGCTTGAACCGCTTCAGATCGGCCCGCAACTCCGCCGCACTCTGGTAGCGAACGTCGCGATCTTTTTCCAACGCCTTGGTGATGATGCGTTCCAGTTCAGCCGGCACATCTGGATTCAGTCGCGTTGGCGGAGCTGGGGTCTTGTGCAGGATCCCGTCGAACAGCACCGCCGAGGTTTCTCCCCGAAACGGCATGCCTCCAGTGGCCATCTCATACAGCACCGCGCCGAACGAGAACAAATCGGTGCGCGCATCGAGGGGCTTGCCCAGTGCTTGTTCCGGCGACATATACGCGACCGTTCCCAGCGATGTCCCCGGACTCGTCAGATGCTCCGCATCCACATCCATCGTGGGCCCAGCCGTATTGGCGAAACCCTCCTGCTTGGGTTCAACCTTGGCCAGGCCGAAGTCCAGCACCTTCGCCAGTCCCCGAGTCGTCACAAAAATGTTTGCCGGCTTGATGTCGCGATGCACGATTCCCTTGGCATGCGCCGCATCCAGCGCGTCGGCGATCTGTACGCCCAACTCCACCACGTTTTCAATCGCCAGCGGCTTTCTGGCAATGCGGTCCTTGAGAGTAGTCCCCTCCAGAAACTCCATCGCGATAAATGTCTGCCCGTCCTGCTCGCCGATGTCATAAATGGTGCAGATGTTCGGATGATTGAGCGCCGACGCTGCCTGGGCCTCGCGCCGAAACCGCGCCAGGGCCTGCGGGTCCCGGGCAATGAGTTCTGGAAGAAATTTGAGCGCGACAAAGCGTTGCAGCCGCGAGTCCTCCGCCTTGTACACCACTCCCATTCCGCCGCCGCCCAGCTTCTCCACGATGCGGTAATGCGAGATGGTTAAGCCAATCATTGAATGGACGTACCTGATGTTCGCGCAATCTTAGGGACGCTCTAAACCGAAGTCAACAGAGGTGAGGCGGACAGTTCTGTCCATCCTCTTTGACCTTCCGGCTCGAACCACGCTCGGCGCAAGACGTGCTTTCGCCGCTGGCGCTGCATATCGCGAACCGCCGCGGACGAACCTCCATCCGGTAAAATCGATCGCAGCATGAAAATCGGTGTCCTAGCCCTGCAGGGCGATTTCGACGCCCACCGCCGCCGCCTCCAGGAACTGGGGGCCGAAGTTCTGCTGGTCAAGAAACCCGAGCAACTGGATGAAATCGACGGCCTCGTCATCCCCGGCGGCGAATCGGGCACGTTCCTGAAACTCCTCGGCGAAGAAGGTTTTGCAAAGTTGAAAGACTTTGTTCACGCCAAGCCCACCTTCGGGACCTGCGCCGGCGCCATCCTGCTGGCAACCGAAGTAGAGAATCCCCAGCAGAAAGGCCTCGGCGCTCTCAACATCCGCATCCGCCGCAACGCCTACGGACGCCAGATCGACAGCTCCATCCGCGAAGGCCGATTCATCTCGGAAACTTCCGGCAGCTCGCCCCTGGAAATGGTCTTCATCCGCGCCCCCAAGATCGAACACATCGGCCCCGGCGTCGAGGTCATTGCCACCGAAGGCGCAGATCCAGTCGCCGTGCGGCAGGGAAGAGCCATGGCCGCCACTTTCCACCCCGAACTCTCCGACGACCCCCGCGTCCACCAGGCCTTCCTGGACTTAGTGGGCAACGGCAATCAGGGGTAACGCCCGGAGTGAATGAAAAAAAGGTTCCCGCAAAAAAGTTCTTGACATGTTCGTCATGTAACTGTACGGTTACACATCATGCGAAACCGTTCGGTTACATATTCAGCCCCCCGGAATGCTGAGGCCACGTTCCAGGCCCTTGCCGATCCCACGCGCCGCGCCGTCCTCGACCTGCTGCGCAGGGGCAGCCAGCCTGCGGGACAGATCGCCGAGGCATTCCCGGTCTCGCGACCCGCGATTTCCAAGCACCTGCGCCTGCTACGCCGCGCCCATCTGGTGCGAGAGCATCGCGAAGGCCGGCACCGGGTCTACCAACTCAATCCCGAACCGCTTCGCGCCGTCGATTCCTGGATCGAACAATACCGAAGTTTCTGGAGCTCGAGCCTGGCGAACCTGAAAGCCTTCGTAGAAACCGAATATGCCCGGGAAACGCAGGCTTCCCGCAAGCCAAGATGAAACAAACTCAAACCATTGCAGAAAGGAAAACTTCAATGACGAAATCACTTCGCATCTTTTCACTGATCTTGCTGGCTATTACGCTCACCGTGACTTCCGCTCTCGCCCAAACCGACGCCCAGAAGGCGTTCGCTACTATCAAGGGGATGCCCGGTTCCTGGGAAGGCAAGATGCCCGACGGCCACTCTGTGGAGGTCAGCTTCAAGGTCGTTTCTGGCGGATCGGCCGTCATGAGCGAAATCCTGGGCAAGGGACCCGAGGATATGATCAGCATGTTCAACCTGGATGGGGCTGACAGGCTGCTCCTGACTCATTATTGCGGTGCGGGCAATCAACCGCGGATGCAAGCCAGCGTTTCTCCGGATGGCAAAACGATCACGTTTAACTTTATCGATGCCACAAATCTTGCAACGCCGGATGCCGGGCACATGAGCCGCATGGTGCTGACGGTACTTGACGACAATCACCACACGGAGGATTGGGTCTTCGTCGACCACGGCAAAGAGATGAAAGAATTCTTCGACCTGCGCCGCAAGATGTAACCCGGTGAGGCAGGCGCCCCGCGACGCTTTTGACTTTAGTGGTTGTCTTTGTTTCGTTCCGCCGGAAAGAGAAACGAGGAGCACTCATGCCCACCATCATTGCCCCCGATCAAGACGCGGTCGTCAGCGAGATTGAAATCGCAGCGCCCGCCGATCGTGTCTTCCAGGCATTGACCGATGCTTGGCAGCTGAAACGTTGGTTCACCTCCACGGAATGTCCCGTCAAGCTCTGGGAGATGGATCCGTGCCTCGGCGGCCGCTACCACTATGCCACTCAGAAAGGCACGACGGTGGTGAACAACGTCAGCGAGTTCGAATGTCACGGCGAGATCACCGACTACGATCCCCCGCGCGTCCTCGCCTACACCTGGATCGGAAACTGGCACGATGATCCCGCGCGCCGCACCCTGGTCCGCTGGGATCTCACTCCCACGGCGAGCGGAACGCGGGTAAAAGTCACACACCGCGGTCTGACCCAACTGCCCGTGGCCCGCAAGGACTACAGCGGGGGCTGGCCTGGCGTGGTCGAGGCTCTGAAGAAATTCGTAGAACAGTAGGTTCTGCATTTGGCGGGGACGCTCCCGCCGGTGCAGCAGTCGATTGTTTTCAACCCCAGATTCTGACTCTGAAACTCAGGAGACGCACATGGCAACAGCCACCCTCACCCCCAATCAGGAAACCGTACTCGCCGAAATATTCATTGCGGCGCCGCCGGAGCGCGTGTTCCAGGCCATCACCGATCCGGAACAGTTAGCTCGCTGGTGGGGCCAGAACGGCCTGTACCGCATCACGGAACGGACCGCTGACGTTCGCCCGGGAGGGAAGTGGTCGAGCGTGGGCGTTGGCGCCGACGGCACGTCGTTCCGTGTCGATGGTGAATATCTTGAGGTCGATCCCCCGCGTCGTCTGGTCCACACCTGGATCTCCAGCTACGGAGGCCCGCAGAAAACCGTCGTCTACTGGGACCTGGAGCCCCAGCCTGTGCACGGACTGCACCCCAGCGGCCCCAAGAAGGCCGGCACCGGAACGCTGGTCAAACTTCGCCACGAAGGCTTCGTCGGCGATCCGAAGGGCGCGATCGGCCATGGCGAAGGCTGGAAGCGCGTGCTGGGATGGATGCAGGCGTACGTGGAGAACGGCGAGACCGCGGACACGCGAAAAAGCGCTTGAGCCACGGATCTACCCACATCAAGCAGAGGAATGGAATTGGGTGCCCCACCCTTGTTGCCTTCGGGCCGACTGGGTGGGCACCGCCGATACGCACGACGCCATCCTGCTCGCCGCGCCGATCCGCGGTCGGGCGCCTGCGCCACACTCGGGGGTGTCGGTCTCCGGCGTAAGCGAACAGAAGTGGGGAAAGCTGGCCATCTTTACCCTCCCCGGCGGCAGAAATGTGGGCATCTACCAGCCAAAGCATCCCAGACCAATGGACCCTAAATAAGGGCTGCGGGCTAGCCCACCACATGGCGTTCGTCTTCGTCAGTCTGAACCACTTCCTGGCGAGAAATCACGTGGTGCCGTTTGGGTCGCCTCCATGGCACGAACGTCCGAAAACGCTGCCGCGGCAAACCGCGGCAAAGGCGAACCTTGCCGATCAGTATGGGATGGACTAAACTTTGTGTGACGTCGGGCCGTACTGTTTTTCGGATTGTCGGTCCACCAGGGGAGGTCCATGATCAATCGGGCATCGCACCTGGCAATCCTCGTCCTCTCTATCTCCAGCACCGCATTTTCTCAAGTCATGAGCGTTCCGTCCTCCGGTTTCGGAGACGTTGGTATCAGCGCTGCTGGTCTTTCAGGTTTGCCCATGGGGGTAGGTGTGTTCTCGCCCGAGTACATGACTAACAATCTGTACTCATTCACGACCAACGCTCAGAACCACACGTTCGAAAGTCCCAGCGCTTCACTCTCGAAATTAGACCTCAAGGCTCCGGGGAAGGCTCGACACGAGTACGACAAGGGCTATCAGCTGCTGATGCGGAAAGACTTTCAAAATGCCGTGCCGCACCTGGCAAGCGCGACGTCTATCTACCCGAATTTCGTGGCCGCACACAATGCGCTGGGCTCCGCCTACCTGAATCTGGGACAAAGCGATTTGGCACGCCAGGAGTTCGAGCAGGCCGTCTTGCTCGACGATCACCTGCCCAACTCACACCTCAACCTTGGTTGCGCCGAACTGGCTCTCAGGAATTACCCCGCCGCGGAAGAGTCCCTGCAAAAAGCTTCGTCGATCGCCCCGCTCGACCTTCAACTGCTGACGGCGCTGGCGTACGGGCAGTTCATGAACCGTAATTACCAGGCAGTCATCGCAACGGCGCGGCAGGTGCA
>JBARBI010000343.1:0-2205 GCA_049792875.1 Candidatus Sulfotelmatobacter sp. | reverse complement strand
TACGAATCGTGACGTTTTCAGCCAACTGTCGATCGCCGCTGGCGGTTCTTCACCTGACAAAAATTTACCAGATTTTCATGGTGCCAAAACCATGGGAGCAGCGTCTATCTACTAGCATGCAACCTATAGACACAAATTGGCAAACGTGGGAACAGCCGGAAGTGGTGGCTGGCTTTGAATTAAACAAGGAGTTGAAGTTGAAACTCAGTCTGGAAACACGGAATCGCGGCGATGTCATCATCGTGCACTGCCAGGGCCGCATCGTCTATCGCGATGAAGCGGCCGCGCTGTCGCAGGTGGTGGGGGAAGTGTTGCAGCAGGCGCAAAAGCTGGTGCTCGACCTCACTGGGGTGAGTTCGATGGACAGCGCGGGCATCGGGGAACTGGCCCTGTTGCAAACCTGGGCGCAGGGCAAGAACGTCAACCTGAAGTGTGCGGGAGCGAATCCGCTGGTGAGCACGTTGCTGGAGTTGACGAACCTGGACTCAGTGCTGGAAGTGCATCCGACGGTGGATGCCGCGCTGGCGTCGTTCCGGGAAGAGCAGGTTTGCTCGGACTGCTGAACTGCGCCCGGATCTTTAACGCAAGGAGCAAAGTTCGCTTTGCTCCTTTTTGTTTGTTGGGCGGAGTTTGTGTTGTCGGTTTCTCTCGCCCCTCCGGGGCTTGCTCATTTCCCACTCCATCCCACGGCTTGCGCCGTGAGATGCATTCTTTCGCCGCCCCGCGGCTTGTGTCGGTGTGCGGAGGTTGCATCTTCACCCAGAGTGGGGGAACGCTTGACCCGCTTTAAGATCCTAACCGCAAAGATCACAGCGAAAATCCGCGGAGAACGCGGAGGAACGATTTTAGTTTTCGCGTTGGAAGCGGTAGCGGCCTTTTCGATCTACGGCTACGGCTTCCGCTACTTTCAGAAATGCCCTCGCGGCGTGTGACAGGTTTGCATCCTTGCGGTAGATGAGGCGCAGCTTGCGTTTCAATTGCAGTTCGCGCACGGGGATTCCCACCAATTCTCCGCGGGCTAACTCGGTCTCGACGCTGATTTCGGGGACCAGGGCCACTCCGTGCCCCATGGCTACGAATTGTTTGATGGCCTGCAGGGTGGGGAGTTCCAAGTCCATGTGCAGAGGTGTTTTGTGGGTTTTGAACAGCTGGATGACTTTCTCGCGGTAGGGTGATGAGACGATGTGGGCGACGAAAGATTCGGCGCCCAGTTGCCGGATGCTGACCTGTGGCGCGGACGCGAGGGGATGTTTGGGGGGAACGACGAACACCAGTTCGTCCAGATAGACGACGACCGAATACAGGCTGGTTTCCTGGGGTTCGTAGGAGAGCACGCCGAATTCGGCGCTGTAGCGCAGAACATCGTCGGGAATGTGACTGCCCAGGGCGCGCTCGACGGTGATCTTGATCATGGGATGCAGTCGGCGGAACTCGGCCAACAAGGGGAGCAGGTAGAGCACGGTGAATTCGTTGGCCGCGATGACCAGCTTGCCTTTCTGCAGTTCCCGCAATTCGGTCAGAGATTCGGCGGCTTCACTGCGCAGGTTGATCAGCTTTTCGGCGTACTCGAGGAGAACCTTGCCGGCATCGGTGAGGACGCCCTCGCGAGAGGAGCGATCAAACAAGGCCTCTCCCAGTTCGTCCTCAAGTTTGCGAATTGTCTGGCTGACGGCAGATTGGGTGCGGTAGAGTTTCTTGGCCGCGCGGGAAAAGCGGTGCTCGCGGGCGACGGCGAGAAAGACCTCCAGCTGAGAGAGTTCCACGCGGCGACTCCTTAATCAATGTTCCACGGCCATTAGAAAAACTTATTATATAACTATAACTAATGATTACTCAAGAATTATAAGTTTTGCTTCTATGGCGTTCGCCCGTACCATAGGGGGTTAGTTTTGTTTTGAGGGAGATCCATGACCGCAGAGCGAGCGCGCATCACGGTTTTCGATACCACGCTTCGAGACGGAGAGCAGTCGCCTGGCTGCAGCATGAACCAGCAGGAAAAGCTGCGCCTGGCTCACCAGCTCGACCGCCTGGGTGTGGACGTGATCGAGGCGGGGTTCCCGATCGCCTCCGAGGGCGATTTCGAATCGGTGAAGGCGATTGCTTCGGTGGTGCGGCGTCCCATTATCGCGGGCCTGGCGCGCGCCTGCCGTCCTGACATCGAGCGTGCGTGGGAGGCGCTGAAGTATGCGGCGCGTCCGCGGATCC
>JBARBI010000342.1:0-55694 GCA_049792875.1 Candidatus Sulfotelmatobacter sp. | reverse complement strand
CACTAGGTGATCTTCAAAACCGGCGGGCGGCAGGCAACCCTGTCACTGGTGGGTTCGACCCCCACTCGCTTCCGCCATTTAAAACCCGCGTCATTACTGAAGATTGTTGCTGCTGATCGCCTGGGTGTTGCTGATTTTCAGGTATCCATCGCCATCACCGTCTATCAGCAGATCAATTTACAACTCGATTGGTTGACCGCTCACTTGGCCGTCGCCATTCTGCCCTGGATCGGCATTCCTCTACATTTCGAAAGGTACCTGCTCGTGGCGAAGTCGATGGCTGTTGCGTGGGTAGGTGTAAGGAGCACGCCACACCTGTTGCTGATGACTCTGGTTCTATTTCCATTTGTTGATTTCAGTACCGACTGCATCAACGTTCTCTGAATGTCCAACGCGCCATTCATGTCGTGATAAAAACGTGATAGTTCTATGCTCAGAACCGGTCACAATCGATCAGAACGGGTCGGAACGTATTTCTGGTAAGCGGTTGACGAAAATTGTAGAGTAGAGAATTTTCCTGCCCGATCAGAACACACTAGATGATCTTCAAAACCGGAGCGTTTACCCATGCCCAGACTGTCATGAAAAGTGTAGTGTAGTTGGAATGATGAAATGGCCAGCAATTCGAATCCGCCGATGAAGCGACAGACCAAGCGATCCGTTAAAGACCTGGACTCAAATCAACGCTCGGCGGCTCTTGCTCAGTGGCACAAGGCAGCCGAAGCAGTTGCTCAGCCGACCTACCCTCCAGAATCAATGTTTTCTTTTGCGGTCTGGTGGGAATGGGTTCGGAATTACTTGGCGTATGTTCTTCACAAAAAGCACTATTTTCCTCCTTTTACCGCATCCCCAAAACATGCCGTGTATGACCTATACGATGAGCAAGGCACGCAAGATGTAAAGGTCAGCATAGCTGGGGATTGGGGGACCGGAACTGGGGAAGCGGAATCTGTAGCAAACAGGATAAAAGAGTTCAGGCCGCACTTCACCGTCCACATCGGGGACGTCTACTATGTAGGGGATCCCCAATCGGTCAACGAGAACTGCCTCGGAATCAAGAATCCCAACAACAACTATGATCCCGTAACTTGGCCCATCGGATCGGTGGGAAGTTTTGCACTGAACGGCAATCACGAAATGTATGCCAACGGTGGAGGATATTTCGATGTCTGGCTTCCGGAGTTAGGGTTGTGCGATGCAAAGGGGAAAATGTTGGGTCAGCAAACCAGCTTCTTCTGTCTCCAAAATCAATATTGGCGGATCATCGCGATCGACACTGGATACAATTCTGTAGGGGTACCAATCCTCTCGCACATCCCGATAATTAACGACATTCCCGGTATAGGCGGTAATTGCAAGCTGAGCGACGAATTGATTGGCTGGTTGACGAGCATCGTCAAGCCGGCTGAAGACCAACGTGGTCTCATTATCGTTTCCCACCATCAGAATTACTCTGCCTTTCAGAACCGGTACGAGAAACCTGCAGAGCAACTGTGGGAGGCTGGTATCCGCCGGCCCGTGCTCTGGTTTTGGGGCCACGAACATCGTTTAGCAGGCTACGACCTATACGGGACTTGTGGGCTCCAGTCTTTCGGACGCTGTATAGGTCATGGCGGAATGCCGGTCGATCGGGGAGGCCCGACACACGATCCAGTTCCTGTTTTTTATGACAATCGGCTCGCTAAGAATGGTTATGGAGTCAACGGATTCGTAAATCTGATGTTCGCTGGCCCAAGGCTATCGGCAGAATATGCCGATCTAGACGGAACAAGTGTGTTGCGCGAGGAGTGGACGGTCGACGAGAGGGGAGCGATACGACTGGTGTCGATACGGAAGTTGATCACTGCCCCCGATTTTCATGCTTGATTTCCTTCCGCGATGGCGCTTTGGTGCGGAGAAGGACTGTAGTAAAACTGCAGTAGTTCCATGTTCAGAACGGGTCAACTTGGATCAAATCGGTTCAACCAGCCCGTCTGGTAACCCGTTGAGAAATATAGTAGAGTAGAAAATTTTCCTAACGGTTCAGAACCCACTGTGGAACTCAAAATCGCCGGGCTTCTCTCAGCTCAGCGACAATTCCCAGAAGCCCGTTCGGGACGGCGAGACAAAGCGCTGAGGGCTCCCAGTCTAACCCACATTGACGACAACCCGCCCGGAATCGTGCCAGCATATGCGCGATCCTGGTGTTATCCCGTCGAGATCCAGTGAACCGACGAGCGGATAGGAGACTTTGGGGCGAAGTCGGTCTGGACTTCGAGAGGCATGCGTCCGGGGTGGAGCAGTCTGACTTGGTTCCTGAATAAAATCCTGGGCCACATCTGTCCATCGGAGCAAGTGCACACTAGGTCCTGTGCGCAAGATCACAGCCGTCCGTGAACTTGGTCACATCCTTCCACCCACCGTGATGGTACATAGGCGCAATCCGTGCATGAGGAAGGGTGCTGGACCGTCTCCAGGTTGAGCGAGCCCGGCTTACTCCCAGGAAGGATGACCTTATGCTCCCACTGAACGAGTCGTTTTTTGGGGCCCTGCTGCAGAAAGGTGTCAACCGCCGTCGCTTCATAAAGTTCTGCGCTGCCATGACAGCGACCTTAGCCCTTCCCCCGCGTTATGTGGCACAGGTCGCTTCCGCTCTGGAAAAAACTAAGAAGCCAGTGCTGGTGTGGCTGCAGTTCCAGGATTGCGCCGGGAACTCCGAGGCGATCCTGCGGTCGAGCCATCCCTCGGTGCTGGAGGTAGTTCTGGACCTTCTTTCGTGGGAGTACCACGAGATCATCATGGCGGGAGCCGGGCATCAGGCTGAGGCGGCGCTCGAGCGCGTGGTGAAGGAGGAGAAGGGCAAGTACTTGGCGGTGGTCGAAGGGTCTATTCCCCTGGCCGACGATGGAGTCTACTGCACAGTTGCGGGCAAGACCGCGTTGTCAATCGCGAAAGAAGTTTGCACGAACGCAGCGGCGACAATCGCGGCTGGAGCATGCGCTTGGTATGGCGGGCTAGTGGCGGCGTCCCCGAATCCGACGGGAGCAGTAGGGATTTCGGAGGCGGTGCCGGAGGCCAAGGTCATCAACCTGGGCGGCTGCCCGCAGAATCCCGCGAACACGGCTGCGGTGCTCGTGCATTACCTGACGTTCGGCGAACTGCCGGCGGTGGATCAGTACAACCGTCCGCTGTTTGCCTATGGGCGGGTCATCCACGACCAATGCGAGCGGCGCGCGCATTACGATGCCGGACGCTACACACAGGAATGGGGCGACGAAGGCCATCGCAAGGGGTGGTGCCTCTACAAGATGGGGTGCAAAGGCCCGGAAGCAACGTTCAACTGCCCGTCCGTGCGATTCAACGACGGCACGAGCTGGCCGGTGAAGGCCGGGCACGGCTGCGTCGGCTGCGGCGGGTACAACTTCTGGGAGACCAAGTCTCCGTTCTACGAGCGGTTGCCGAACGTTCCGGGATTCGGGGCAGACGTCAGTGCCGGGAAGATCGGGATCGGGATCACGGCGGCTGTAGCGGGAGCGACTGTCGTTCATGGAATCGCCAGCGCAGTTCGAGACCGCATGCGGAACACACCCGGGCCCGAGAAACCATAAGAGCAGGCAGAGGAGGAGCGTATGGCACGCATCGTAGTCGATCCAGTGACTCGCATTGAAGGCCATCTGCGCATTGAAGCCGAGGTGAACGGCGGTGCAGTCACCGATGCCTGGAGTTCAGGAACGATGTTTCGGGGGATCGAGCTGATCCTGCGGGGCCGTGATCCGCGCGAGGCGTGGATCTGGACGCAGCGCATCTGCGGGGTGTGCACCACTGTGCATGCGCTGACGTCGGTGCGGGCGGTCGAGGATGCGCTGGGAATCGAGGTGCCGGCGAATGCGGATCTGATCCGCAACATCATTGGCGCCAGCCAATACGTGCAGGATCACGTGATCCACTTCTACCACCTGCATGCGCTCGACTGGGTGGATGTGACGCTGGCGCTCAAGGCCGATCCGGGAAAGACGTCACAACTGGCGGAGTCGATTTCGCCGTGGCCGAAGTCGAGCCGTAACTACTTCAAGGCGATTCAGGATCGGGTAAAGGCGCTGGTGGAGAGCAAGCAGCTCAGCTTGTTTAGCAGCGGGTATTGGGGGCATCCGGCGTATCACCTGCCGCCAGAGGCGAATTTACTGGCGGTGGCGCACTACATCGAAGCACTGGAATTTCAGAAGGACTACATCCGGATTCACGCTGTTCTGGGCGGGAAGAATCCGCACTTGCAGACGTATCTGGTGGGCGGGATGGCGACGTCGATGGATCCGAATGAGCCGGGCGCGACCATCAATCCGGAGCGGATTACATTCCTGACGGAACTGGCGAGTAAAGCGCAGGCATTCGTTGATCAAGTGTACGTCCCGGATGTGCTGGCGGTGGCTAGTTTCTACAAGGACTGGTTCGGATACGGGGAAGGGTTGGGGAATTTCCTTTCCTATGGCGATTATCCTCAGGGGGGCGTGAAGGATCCGGCGCGGTTTTACCTGCAGCGCGGGGCGATCTTCGGGCACGATTTGTCGAAGGTGCATCCGGTGGACCCGGCGAACGTGTCGGAGTATGTGACGCACTCGTGGTACGAGTACGGCGATGGCGATCAGGGCGCGAAGAATCCGTACCAGGGTGAGACCAAGCCGAAATATACGGGGCCGAAGCCGCCCTTTGAACATTTGGAGGTGGATCAGAAGTACTCGTGGCTGAAGGCGCCAAGGTATCAGGATCATGCGATGGAGGTGGGGCCGCTGTCGCGGATGCTGGTAGCGTATGCGTCGGGGCATCCGGATGTGAAGCCCGTGGTGGATGCGGTGCTGGCGAAATTGAATGCGCCAGCGACGGCGCTGTTCTCGACTTTGGGACGCATTGCGGCTCGGGCGGTCGAAGCGAAAGTGATGGCCGGGCAGGTCAGCAAGTGGGTGGCGGAGTTGGGCGACAAGCTGGGACACGGTGACTTGCAAATTCATAACGGGGAGAAGTGGGACCCTGATACCTGGCCGAAGGAGGCGCAGGGATGGGGGTTCCATGAGGCGCCGCGCGGATCTCTGGGACACTGGGTGCACATCGAAGACAAGAAGATTCAGAACTATCAGTGCGTGGTGCCTACGACCTGGAATGCCGGACCGCGGGATGCCAAGGGGCAGCGCGGGGCTTATGAGGCGGCGCTGATGAAGACGCCGATTGCGGATCCGGAGCGGCCGGTGGAGATTCTGCGCACGGTGCATTCATTTGATCCGTGCCTGGCGTGCGCGGTGCATGTGGTCGACGCTCGAGGAAGGCGGGTCACCCAGGTAAAAGCGAGTTGAGGGGCGCGTAACGCCACTGAAGGAGGCGGCAATGGGCTCACTGGCACCAGGACAACATGCATGGAGCGAGGCGCATCGACCCTACCCTTCCACCTTGCCGGTGCGGACGTATGTGTGGGAGTTACCGGTGCGGGTCTCGCACTGGCTCATTGTTCTGCCTATTGGCGTGCTGGCTTTCACCGGTTATTACATGCACGATCCGTTCATTGTGGCCAAGAGCAGCACGAGTTTTCTGATGGCGAAGATGCGGTTCATTCATCTCGTAGCCGGGTCGGTGTTCATCAGTGCGTTTCTGCTGCGCATGTATTGGTTTTTTGTGGGGAATGACTGGTCGAGTTGGCGGTCGTTTTGGCCCATCAAGAAACGGCAGTGGCGAGGCATGGGGAACATGGTCGCCTACTACAGCTTCCTCAACAAGGATCTGGTGCACCATGTGGGGCACAACGCGCTGGCAGCGTTGACGTATCTGCTGATGTTCACCTTCATGCTGATTGAGATCATCACCGGCCTCACGCTGTATACGCAGGTGAGAGGATCGTGGCTGCTGGGGTGGCTGTTCCGCTGGATTCCCGGGGTGATCGATATTCAGTACCTGCGGCTGGCGCATTTCTGCATCATGTTCACGTTCTTCGCTTTCGTGATTCATCATGTCTACAGCGCCGTGCTGGTTTCGTGGGAAGAGCGGAACGGCCTGATTGAGAGCATTTTCACCGGCTACAAGTTCATCCCCAGGCACGAGTTGGAAGAGGATTCAGGTCAGGTGAAATGATGGAGCCAGGGCCGGGCAGGACCGTGGTGCTGGGGCTGGGGAATGTTCTTCACGCCGATGATGGGGCGGGAGCGCAGGCAATCAAGCGACTGCGCGAAGATCGGCGAGTGCCGGCGGATGTGAGCCTGGTGGAAGGTGGGACCCTGGGGCTGGAGCTACTTTCGTACATTTGGGATTGTTCTCGCCTGATTGTGATCGACGCGGTGGACGTGGCGGAGGCTCCGGGCACGGTGGTGCGGATGTCGGGAGAGGAATTGAATTCCTTGCCCGGAAACAGCAGCGTGCACCAACTGGGAGTCTCCGATCTGCTGGTGGCGCTGCGAGTGCTGGCGCAGCGGCAACCCGCGGTCGTCCTGCTGGGCGTACAGCCTGCGAATACGGATTGGAGCACTGAGTTGTCTCCTGGTGTCACGGCGGCGATGAATTCCTTGGTGGAGGCAGCGGTGCGGGAGTTGTGCCAGCAGGGACAGGCAGAGCCCGCGGCGTAAGGCCCCTGCAAGTCAATCGGCAACAGCCCTCGTATCTGCTGAACCCCGTAGCCCAAACCAGAGGGCAGGGCACCATGCGGAAAACTGCTGTGATAAAAACGTGATACTCCCATGTTCAGAACGGGGAGAAATCAATCAGAATGCGTCAATACCAAGTTCTGGTAAGCGGTTGAAGAATCAGATAGAGTGGAGAATTTTCGTAACCCGCCAGAACACACTCGGTGATCTTCAAAACCGGCGGGCGGCAGGCAACCCGGTCACCGGTGGGTTCGACCCCCGCTCGCTTCCGCCATTTTTAAATCGCTATAACCAGCATGGATACTGGGGATTTCGCATTTCCCTCTTGACCGTGACTTAATTCGTGGCGTAGATTGTCTGCGAATGAAACGTCGCATCTCCGTTGTTCCTATTGTCCGTCATCGCAAATCCTGTCCATCCTACTCACGGGGAGAGGTCTTCCCGCGATGCGATTGGCGTGGGGAAGTCGAAAACGCGAGGCGCACGCGGTGCCGTTCGTGAGGCACGGCTCATCACAAAAGAGCTACGGCACTTGGGAGTACCTCCTCGCGTCATAGCGAAGATATGGGCCACTGTGGTTGCAATTCCAGTCGTCTTGTCCTTGGTTATCTGCTCGTTGCTCGCGAATGCGTCCAAGCGACGTAGGCCGCGAAAGAGAACAGGACGAGGGCGAACATGATTGAGACACTCGTCATCGAGGCGTTGGCAGCACGAGGCAAAGCATGAAATTACAAACGTTGGAACGGCAAATCCAAAAAGCAGCAAGGGACTTACAACTTGAAATTTCTGCGATGGAACCGAACGTCAGCACCCGTCATGGGGAAGACCGACAGTCGCTGATCGCAGAGTTAAGGCTGCTCGAAACCTTGTTGCAGACTATAGAGGGCTGGAATCTCGCACGGGCCCGCACCGTCATTGAGCGGGTGAGCAAAGCCCGCTAGCATGCTGCGTTGCCGTGGCTAAGTTCGAACCTGACTTGGGTGCCGCCCTTCTCTTCGATGACCCTTTCACTACAGCAGTTGACCAGCGCCCTCCGCACGCGACGTTCGATCCTCAGTGGTTCGGCGGCGTGGTAGAAAACTCGATTCTCTCTACGGGTCCAGCCCCGATTTCCGCATGGTTTCGATGTAGCGCGGCTCGGAACGCAGCGGATCAAACTCCGGACCGCGGATAAACTCCGCGATAAGGTCTCCGTTTTCATAACCGGATTCCATCGCCCGGAGCGCGAGTTCACGGTCGCTGGCCGCGCAGGCCAGGGCTGATGCCGGCATCCGGTCGGCTCCGGTGATTGCCTGATTCAACGCGCAATACCCCTTGGCGTCAGGAGTCACCCCATGTTGCCCGATGAAGTGGGACCTCTGCGCTTCGTTCACTGCATCGGCGTAACGGCCCATGGCGGCCAGCAAGTGTGAAAATTTGAAATGTGCCGGTGAAAAATTTGGGTCCTGTTGAATCACTTTTTGGTATTGCGCCAAAGATTCCTCATACCGGTGCGCTACCATCAGGGTCCAGCCGTAATTGGTGTTGACGATTGGGGAGAGCGGATCCAGCGAAAGTGCCACGCGAAATTCTGCGAGCGCCTCGTCCAGGCGTTTCTCCGGCATTAGCAGCGTGAACCCATAGAAATAATGCGCGCTGGCATTGTTGGGGTTAATCTCAATAGCCCGCCGAAATTCAGGTTCGGCCTCGCTCCAGCGCCAGGCAAACGCCAACGCGGCGGCGCGCGACGCGTGGGTTTCAGAAAGCGAACCGTCCAGTTGCACGGCTTTTCGAGAGGCGTCATCGGCGAGCGCGAGCGCCTGCCTCGAGCCAATGCCAATGTCATAGCTTGGGGCCACGTTATACGTATCGGCGAGGCCCGCATAGGCCAAGGCGTAGTTGGGGTCAGCGGCGATCGCCTGCTGGAATAACTCAATGCTCTTTTTCAGGCCCTGCTGCGTGCGGCCCGCCCATTGCTGGCGGCCTTCCAGGTAGAGGCGGTAGGCTTCAGGGTTCGTAGTGCCGGCCTTGCCCAGTCTCTGCTGCTCTTCGCTACTCATCTGGACGTGCAGGCTCTTGGACACGTCGCGGGTGATGTCGCTTTGCACCTGCGTGATGTCCGCCTGCTTGCGCGAGTACTGCGCACCCCAGATCTCGCTGCCGTCGGCGGAATTGACGAGTTCGGCGTGAATGCCGAGTTCGTCCCCATGCTGCGTGATGCGCCCGGTCAGCACTGCGGCCACATGCAGCGTTTGGCCCACTTTCTCGGGGTCGTCCTGGCTGTTCTTAAAGCGGAATACGGTGCTGCGGGCCATGACCTTCATGCCCGGAAGCTGGGAGAGAGTGCTGATCAGGCTCTCCGTCAGCCCGTCGCTGAGGTATTCATTGTTCGGATCCGCAGTGGCGTTCACGAAAGGCAGAACCGCGATGGAGGACACCTTGTTGGCTTCGGCCCTCGGCCGGAGCCAGTAAGCGCCGACCGCGATCACCACCAGCAGTAGGGCAAGGCCACCCCAAAGCGGCCAGCGCGAACCTCCGGCCGCGGTCACTTTCCCCGAGGAGATCGTTTCCGGCGCTTCGGCAACCTCCGCCGGGGAAGACCGTCCGGAATCCAGATCGCGCTTTAACCGCGACAAATCCGCCCGCAGGTCCGCTGCGTTCTGGTAGCGAAGCTCGCGGTCTTTTTCGAGTGCCTTATTGATGATGCGATCCAGCTCCGGAGGCAGATCGGGGTTCAGCCGCAGGGCCGCTGCAGGTTGGGCATCGAGTATCGCCTTGAATATGACCGCAGAACTCTCGCCGCGAAATGGCAGGATTCCGGTCGCCATCTCGTAGAGCACCACGCCGAAAGAGAATAGATCGCTGCGGGCGTCCAGTTCCTTGGCTCGCGCTTGTTCCGGAGACATATAAGCAACCGTACCCAGGGTCGAGCCGGGACTGGTCAACTGCGGGCCCTCGAGCGTGCGGGTTTGCGTGTTGCCCGAAGTGGAAGTGGTGTTCCCGGTTTCTACTTTCGCCAGGCCAAAGTCCAGAACTTTGGCGTGACCGCGCGAGGTCACGAAGATGTTCGCGGGCTTGATGTCGCGATGAATGATTCCTTTGGAGTGTGCCGCCTCAAGCGCGTCGGCGATCTCAACCGTCAGCGTGAGCAGCACTTCCTTGTCGAGCGGTTGCGCGTTAATGCGGTGTTTGAGCGTGACGCCATCGAGAAACTCCATGGCAATGAACATCCGCTCGCCGCTCTTGCCGATCTCGTAGATCGTGCAGATGTTGGGATGGTTCAGTGAAGATGCTGCCCGCGCCTCGCGCCGGAAGCGTTCCAGCGCCAGCGGGTTACTGGCCAAGTCGTCCGGCAGGAATTTCAGGGCGACGAAGCGGCCAAGTTCGGTGTCCTCGGCCTTGTAGACGACTCCCATTCCGCCCCCGCCCAACTGCTCGAGAATGCGGTAATGGGATACGGTTTCGCCGATCATGCGTTAGAGGAATGTTAGGGGCTGAGGGGCATGGCGTCAATACTGGCTACCAAACTGGCATGCGGTCGTGGACGGCCGAGGCCCCTGCGTTCGGGGTTCGTGGTCAAAATCGAATAGGTCTCTACAGCGTTGCCGCTTGCGTCCTTCCAGCGGTCCCAGATTCCAGCGAACGCGAACATTACTCTGAGCTTAGTCTTCGCCAAGACTCGATGGGGGGCGGTCTAGCGCCGCCTCAGAATGGCCGATCTGTTCCCGCGGATATCTGTCCGCGCCGAAAATCGGAGACCCAATCCTTTTTGCTTGCTTTTCGATACAGCCGGGACTTCCGTTTTCGAGAACAGCCTTTCTTCAACCTTCGGATTCACCACGACCTTATCGATCACGATTTTTTCAGGGGGCACGGGAGTATCCCTGATACCCAGTGCGTTCTTGCCCACCGGGAGAACTCTGGTCTCCAGGACGAACGGGATTTGAAGGCCATCAACGGTCCGATAATCGCGGTAGTAAACTTCCACCGGATGCTCTGTGCCATCGAGGCGGCGTGGCTGTCCTTCAATTTTTGCTTCGAGGAAGGTCTTCGCGTCAACCCACACGTGGAACGTGTGCCCCGTCTTCTCAGTAACCTTGATCTTATAGGTGTCGCGCCCCTCCACCTTTTCGGTGCCGTCCTCCCACGCGACCTTCGTAAGTTCCGCCTTGCCACTCTAACGAAACCTCGCGTGTCGTCCTTCGATTCGGTTGCGAACGAGCTCAATCAGACAGCAAACTATTTTTGCTGGGAGGAGTCCGGTGCGCTCGGAGCCTGTCCGTCCTGGTGATGTCCCTGCCATTGCTCGTGCTTGCTTTGCATCGCATCCCACTTCTTCTGCTGGTTGGGATCCAGAAGCGCGCGGATCTGGTCGTCCGAGGTTTTGTGGATCTGCATCATCTTGGATCGGCGATCTTCTTGCGAGACCGAGGAATCCGATCGCAGGCTCTGCATTTCTGATTGTGACGACTTCAAAATATCCAGCACTTTTGGCTGCTGGTCCGAAGTGAGCTTCAGTTGCTTCGTCAGCATTTCCGTCCGCTTCTCCGGATCGAAATGGCCGCCGTGTCCGTGTTCGGGTGGCGCACCAGCGGTGGTGGACTGCTGGTCGCTACTGCCGCTGTCTTGCGCCGCGGCAAAGGGCACGACTGTATAGACGACGGCTGCCAGCAGCAGCGCGAGCAAACCTTGTTTAAGCATGATACTGCCTCCTAATCCTTCGAATCGGTCTGTCTGTATGAACCAGATTATGGACTCGGAGTTGTGAAAGCTGCGCCACTTTTACGAATCTTTACTCGACACGGACTGAATAGGAATCTTCACTCGTGGAGTTCCCCCCAGATTCCGCGCTTGCTCGATGACAAGAGACAAAAGTTTACTGCGGCTTTGAGGGCCTCAGGCTATCATCGCATCACCGGCAGCAAGGCGGCGACCGCAGGGGAATGGTTCATGATCGCAACGGGCAAGCTGGGTTTCCGGTGTTTGCTTCTGAGCTTGACTCTGGCGTTCGCCTTCGATCGCGCCCGCGCCCAGGGTCAGCCCGTACAACCACAGCCTGCCGGACCAGAAACTGGAACGATTCACGGCATAGTGAAATCGGGCGCTATGCCGATTCCTGGCGCACAAGTCTCCATCTCTGTTGGATCCTCCGCCCAGACGATCGCCGTTTGGACCGATATCGATGGGAGCTATTCCACAGCCGTTCCATCCTACGGTTCTTACACCGTGCGGGTGGACATGATCGCGTTTGCAAATAGTACGCAGCAAGTCGTGATCGATGCTTCCCACCAAAATGTCCCGGCGAATTTTGAATTAACCCTCTCGTCCCGCACACACGCAGCGAGCGAGCAGCCCCGAAGACCCATTGGTCCGGCCTCGGCTCAGCGTGGCTTTCAAACCCTTTCTGCAATGCAGAACACGGCTGCTCAGGATGCTGGCGGTACTACGATGAGCGACGTTGTGCCCCCGGGGATGCCGGTTCCGGGAATCGATCCGAACAGCGCGACCGAGTCGATTGCTGTTTCCGGCAACAATTCCAATCCGCTCAATGCGATGAGTGGAGACGAACTGCAGCAACGCATGAATGATGTTCGCCAGCAGGGCGGCGGCTTTGGAGGCTCTGGCGGATTCGGCGGCCCGGGCGGGTTTGGCGGCGGCGGAGCGGGACGCGCGATGACCATCACCGGACGCCGCGGTTTTGATATTAATCATCCCCACGGGTCAATCTACTACGGCATCGGCGACTCAGCCCTCAATGCCGCGCCCTACGCGCTCGCCGGCGAACCTGCGACCAACCCGGCATACGTGCAGAACAGTTTCGGAGGTTCGGTCGGTGGACCTCTCAATATTCCTAAGATCTATCACGGTGGCACCAAGACATTCTTCTTCGTCAATTACAACGGCAAACATGGGGAGAATCCCTTCGATCAGTTTTCGACAGTTCCCACGTTGCTGGAGCGGCAAGGAAACTTCTCGCAGACCCTATACACGTCAGGCCAGGCGAAGGGACAACCGGTCGAGATTTTCAATCCCGCAACCAACACTCCTTACGCGAACAATACGATCCCGCAGATTAACTCTGCGGCGGCGGGATTGCTGCCCTACATCCCCAAGCCGAATCTCCCGGGGGATTATCAGAATTTTCATTTCGTGACATCCGCCACCAGCGATAGCGACGACCTGAACGTGCGGATCAATCACACCTTTGGCGGCGCCCCCGCGGGTGGACGCCGTGGAGGACGCGGCGCTCCGCGCAACAACCTGACGTTTGGCCTTCACTACCACGGATCCAGCACCAGCATCACCAATCCCTTTCCCAGCGTGGGTGGCAACACAAGCGTTCGCAGTGTGGATGTGCCGATCGGGTATGTTCGCAGCATTGGCAAACTGACGAACAGCCTCCGCTTCGACTTCAACCGCAACCGCGCGCGTACGCAGAATCTCTACGCGTTCAGCGATGACATTACTGGTGCACTGGGAATCACTGGGGTGTCGCAGAATCCTTTTGATTGGGGGCTACCGAACCTTTCTTTTACCGACATCTCCGGTCTTCAGGATGTCAATCCACAGCTTCTTCGGAATCAGACCTACACTTTCTCAGACAATGTGGTTTGGACTCACGGAAAGCACAGTTGGCGATGGGGTGGTGACTTTCGACGCATCCAGCTCAACACCGAAACCAGTAGTAACGCGCGGGGTTCGTTTATCTTCAGTGGCTATAACACCTCCAATCTGATTCCTGGGCAGCCCGGGCAGCCTCCCCAGCAAATGGCCGGAACGGGATACGATTTTGCCGACTTCCTGCTCGGATTTCCCCAGACCACATCGGTTCAGTATGGAGAGGATAATTACCATTTTCACGGCAACTATTGGGACCTGTATGCGCAGGATGAGTGGAAAGTTCGCGGAAATCTGACCCTGAACCTCGGCGTTCGCTACGAATACGTTTCGCCGCTCACCGAAGAGAACAATCGAATTGCGAATCTGGACCTTTCGCCAGGCGTGCTGAATCCGGCGCTGGGCACGCCGTCAGTCGCTGAGGTTTTGCCCGGACAAATTGCTCCCTATAGTGGGAATCTGCCCAACAGCCTGGTGCGGCCGGATGGTAAAAATTTTGCGCCGCGTGTCGGGTTCGCTTGGAAGCCATTCTCCAGGATGGTCGTGCGCGGGGGATATGGCATCAATTACAACACCGGTGCCTATCAGGGGATGGTACAACAGATGGCCTTTCAACCTCCGTTTTCGACGACGCAGAGCAACATCCAGGTTGCAGCTGGGGACCTCACCCTGCAGAGTGGCTTTCCGACCGTTTCCGCTGGCGGCATCACCAATAATTACGCAGTGAATCCGAACTATCGGCTGGGCTACGTGCAGATTCGCAACCTGGATATTCAGCAGCAAATCCGTCCGACGTTGTTATTGAACCTCGATTACACGGGAACCAAAGGCACGGATCTCGACATCCTGGAAGCTCCCAACCGCACGGCAACGGGAATTCTGATTCCCACTGCGCAAGCCTTCACCTATGAGAATTCGGTTGGCGACTCCGAGGCCAATGCTGGATCCGTGCGCCTGCGCAAGCGTCTCTCGAACGGCTTCTCGATCGGCGGGATTTATACATTTTCCAAGTCGATCGATGATGCGTCTTCCATCGGAGCGGGCGCCACCTCGGGATCCGGTCGTGCGGGACTTGGCGCCGGCGGCACTGCTGCTGGTGGAGGAGGCGGCTCGTCTGGGGGCGGAGCGGCATCCGTGGCTCAAAATGCCCTGGACCTGTCCGCCGAACGCGGGCTCTCAAGCTTTAATCAGACACAAAGGTTTACTGCAGATTATTTGTGGGAACTACCTTTTGGACACGACAGACGCTGGCTTACCGGAAATTCTCCGGCGCGCGCAATTCTTGGCGACTGGCAGTGGAGTGGCGACTGGACCATCGCGTCCGGATTGCCTTTTACCCCACGATTCTTCGGTTCGCCCTGCAACTTAAACACCGGCACCAACGGGACGTTGCGGCCGAACCTGGTTCCTGGACAATCGATCTCCCTGCCAAATCCATCGATTGGCGAGTGGTTCAACACGGCAGCCTTTGACTCGATTCTGCCCTGTGGAAGCTATGGCAACGCGCGCCGCAACAGCGTCATTGGCCCGGGCCTACTTCTGTTCGATATGGCCTTCACTAAAGTCGTTCCGCTGAAAGAGTCACGCATCCTCGAATTTCGCGCGCAAGCGACTAACATCTTTAACATTCCGAATTACACATCAATTGATACATCGGTCACTTCGCCGACGTTCGGCCGGGTGACGGCGGTAGGCGGCATGCGGCAAATCACGATGACCGCCCGCTTCCGCTTTTAAGGAGAAATGCAGATGATTTCGGGACTGAACCGAGTAGCGCACGAGTTCCCGGCGATGGTGCTGGCCCTTGCCCTGGTGTGTTCTTCCGTGCCGGCACAGCAGGCGGACTACACTTTTCGCGTTCAGTCCGATCTGGTGCTGGTCAACGTGACCGTGAGAGACAAGAATGGAAATATTGTGCGGGGCCTCAAACCTGAGGACTTCACGATTCTCGAGGACAACAAACCGCAGAAGGCCGTTTCGTTTGACGTAGAGAACGTGGATGCTGTGCCGAATCAGGGTGTGACCGAGACGAAGCCGCTGACCACTCCCCCGACTGAACAGACCAGTCCGGCCACCACGGGCCGTGCCGCATCCGCGGATCAGTTTAAGGATCGCCGTCTCATCGTTCTGTTCTTCGATCTCTCCGCCATGGAACCGGACGAGATCGACCGCGCGGCGACCTCTGCGGAACACTATGTCGACACTCAGATGGCTCCGGCGGACTTGGTCTCCATTGTTTCTCTGGGAAGTGCGTTACTGGTCAACCAGGACTTCACGGCTGATCACGAGTTGCTCAAGAAACAGCTCCGCGCCTTCGGTACGGGCAGCGGTCAGGGCTTCGAGGAAGGCAGCACGGGCACGACGGAAGGCACGCCCGACACCGGCCAGCCTTTTACCGCAGACGACACCGAGTACAACATCTTTAACACGGACCGGCGTCTGGAAGCGTTGCGCTCGGTTGCGGAGAAGCTCTCTCATCTTCAACAAAAGAAGTCGCTGATTTATTTCTCCAGCGGCATGGACCGTACAGGGATCGAAAATCAGTCCGAACTGCGAGCAGCCATCAACGCGGCGGTGCGATCCAACCTGGCGATCTACACCATGGATCTGCGCGGCCTGCAAGCCCTCGTCGCAGGTGGAGAGGCACAAAACGCAAGTCTGCGGGGCACGTCCGCGTATTCCGGCCAATCGATGATCAATGCTCTGAATTCCAACTTCACCACCCAGGAATCCCTGGTGACGCTGGCCAGTGATACGGGCGGACGTGCCTTTCTCGATTCCAATGATTTCAGCCAGGTATTCCAAGGAGTACAACAGGATACCTCGACCTACTATCTGCTTGGTTATCGCAGCAGCAATCCGGCCAGGGATGGGCGATACCGGCGTATCGCGGTGAAGGTGAACCTGGCAGGTGTAAAGGTCGACTACCGCCGCGGCTACTACGCGCCCGCCGATTACCGGCATTCCACGAAGGAAGATAAAGAACTTCAGCTGCAGGAGGAACTCGCCTCGGAGCTGCCCACGACGGATCTACCCCTGTATCTGAGCACCGCTTACTTTCGGCTGGAGGCTAACAAGTTTTTCATTCCAGTGTCGTTGGTAGTGCCAGGCTCGGAAATCCCGTTCACGCGCACCAGCGATCGGGATAAAGCCACTCTCGACGTCATTGGCATAGTGCTCGACAACCAAAAACACCCGGTCACTCAAGTTCGCGATACGGTGAATCTCGCGATCGATACATCGTCAGAGGTTCGGAAGAAAAATGTGCAGTACGACACCGGACTGAGCCTGCCTCCCGGCAAATATCACCTCAAGTTTGTGGTCAGGGAAAACCAGACCGGGCGCATGGGTTCGTTCGAAACCGACCTGGAGGTCCCCGATCTTAAATCGCAACCGCTCAAGATGAGTTCGATTGTTCTCGCCAGTCAGCTTCAGCCTGCGAAGAAGGGCGCGGCTCCGAGCCCACTGATTCGGGACGGCTCGGAGATCATTCCAAACGTGACCCACGTTTTTTCTTCCGCGCAGCACTTGCGACTCTATTACGAAGTGTATGACCCCGGGCGGGCGACTGCGCCCGGCGAAACCCAGACAGGACAGGCTAGACCCGGTATTCACCTGATGACGAATGTCTCATTCTTCCAAGGCAAAGCCAAAGTCTTCGAATCCTCCCTTGCGGAACTGACGGCGTTGAATGCGCGCGACCGTCAGGCCGGGGTCTTCCAGCTCGACCTGCCTCTCAGCTCGCTGCGGCCCGGGTTTTATACGTGCCAGGTGAATGTGATCGATGACGCCGCTGGTCGTTTTCTTTTCCCGAGGCTTGCGCTGCTGATTCGACCCGAAAGTTCCTCCGGCGCTCGTTAGGAATGCACACCGGCACGAATGCGGGAATCGCTTGTGATCGGGCGGGCCTTGCATGCGAGAGGAATTCCGGCTGTGCCGTCGGCAATAAGGTCTGGCTTGCCGTGCTCTCTCGTCACAGTCGCCTGTGATGGGCGTTACAGCTAGCCAGTGAGCCCGCAAGTTAAGCTCGGAAGGGCAGAAAAGCCACCGCAAGGGGTCTATCTTCAGCGGAACTTGGAAGGGATTCGCCATGGAAATCCGCCATCTTCGAGCGTTTCTTGCACTATCGGAGAACGGCAGTCTGCTGGCGGCCGCCAAGAAACTGGGTGTGACCACCTCGACCGTCAGCCGGCAGGCCTTCGGGCTGGAACGAGAACTGAACGTCAGGTTGCTGGTCCGAAGACGTGGAGCGATCGTGCTAACCGACGCGGGAAGAATCATGAAATCCCACGCCAAGAACATCCTGAAGTACATCTTGATTGCCAGTGATGCCGTGCGAACCGCAGGCAAAGACACCTAAGGCCTTTGTACCGCTCAGTCGAATCCGTCCCAGCCAATCTGATGCTCACGCTCACCGCGCAGGGCGGTCGCCCCCCTCGTCACTTTGCTTTCTGTTGCACGATCCATTGATCCGTCCGGGCGTCGAGCAAATCGAGGGGGAGGGTTCCTCCGTCGAGCATCTCGTCGTGGAACTTGCGAACGTCAAACTTGGCTCCCAGTTCCTTCCGGGCGCGTTCCCGAAGTTCGCGGAACTTGAGCTGGCCGAGCTTGTAGCTGAGCGCTTGCGCGGGCCACGCGATGTAACGGTCAGTCTCCGACTGGATCGTTGGCTCATCGACCGCGCCCGACTTGCGGAAGAAGTCCACAACCTGATCGCGTGTCCATCCCTTCGAGTGAATTCCGGTGTCGACCACCAAACGCACCGCCCGGAACAGTTCTGACGACAAGCGACCGTAATCCGACACCGGGTCCTGGTAGAATCCGACCTCCTTGCCCAGTTGCTCTGCGTACAGCGCCCAGCCTTCGATGTAGGCATTGAAGCCAAGACCATGCAGGCGGAACTTAGGCAGGCCGGTGAGTTGCTGCTGCACTGACAGCTGCATGTGATGTCCGGGAACGCCCTCGTGATATGCGATGGCTTCATCGTCAATCAGCGAGCGATCCGCGAAGTTCGAGGTGGCGACCACCACGCGGCCGGGCCGCTTGCCGTCCGGGGTCCCCGTCATGTAGTGAGTCGCGGAGGCTGCCTCGAAAGCGGGTATGGCTTCGACCGTCACCCGCGACTTCGGAAGCAGCGTGAACAGATCCGCTAGCTTTGGCTCCATCTGAGCAATGTAGCGCCGGAAATCATCGAGGATCTGCTCCGCCGATGTCGGAATATATTTAGGATTTGTTTTGAGCGATGCCCGGAAAGCAGCCAGGTCCGCGAAGCCCTCTTTCTTCGCAATGGCTGTCATCTCCGCCTGAATGCGGTCGATTTCGCGCAGGCCGAGCTGGTGGATCTCATCCGGGGCCATGCGGGTGGTGGTCCGGGCATAAATGTCGTTCTGATAGCGTTTCTCACCGTCGGGCAGAGACGTGATCGAAAGTGTGGTTCGGCCGGCGGGCGCGTATTCCGTGCGAAGGAAGGCGGCGAACGTTTTGTAGGCCGGTAGGACGTCGGTGTTAATGGCGTCGGTGATTTCCTGGGTTAAGCGTTTCTGCTCTTCGGGGGAGATGCTCGCCGGATATTTCTTGGTCGGGACCAGAAACGGGTCGGCGTCGATGATGCCTTGACACTGGACCGGCAGCTTTTCGAGCAGGAAACGGACAGGCATGAGCTTGTCCTTCATGCCGGCGCGAAGAACCTCCGTGGTTTGGCTGAGCACGCGCGGGATCTGGTGAAGACGGGCGATGTAATCTTCGTAGCGCTTGACGGAGTCGAACGGGACCGAAAGCGGCAGATCCGCAAGGCTGATATGGATGCCATTCTGCTGGTTGATTGGCATCTCGTATTCTTTGAGGTCGAAGTCGGTGATGCGCTGCTGGAGGACGCGAACCAGCAGGTCGTGGGAAAGCTGGTCCTGATCGGAGAAGCCCGTACTGGGGATGGCTTCGAGCCGGGACAGGAAGGCCTCGTCGGTCTTGTGGTTCTGGGCAATGGCGGCGAGGGAGCGCTCAGCGAGCTTGTCGTTGTAACGGTAGTCGCCGAACGCAGTGGCACGCTCAGGAAAGTTGCGGAGGTCGGACTCGTACTGCTCTTCGAACAGAGCGTTCTGGGCAACGACACGATCGGCAACCGGTTTCACGTCTTGCGCGACGACAGAACCGGCCACCGCGGCTAGAAAAATAAGGTTTCGGGGGAGGAGCATAGTCTAAGCAGCCTATCAGAACGCCGCTCGGCTCGCCCACCCATCGCCCTGCCGGTCACTGCGCCTCGGACCACTGGTTGAGCCCCCCTGCTCCGAACTCAGGTCCAGCCAAATGACGGTTGCCCTGACCCAATCGCGTAACCCGTTACCTCCCTCCGCCCGGCCATATTCGTCATTCAAAGTGTACCTTCGATACCTGCCCGCGCGACTGCCCTGGCACGTATGCTCTCCCTATCCGAGAAGAGGTACCGATGGACTCCCCCCAGCGGCAACAACGACGAGAATTTCGCTACCCGTTACACCTGCCTGTCCTGATTCGGATGCAGTCGCATAAGGAGCAGTCGCATAAGGAAATGCGTGGCCGATCTGAAAACATCAGTCTCGGCGGCATTCTGCTATCCAGCGCCTTCTTGATTCCAGAGGGCGCTGCCGTGGAAATATCGGTTGGAGTGGAGCACCTGCCCGACCCGGGCATCATCCTCAGCGCTATCGGAAAGGTTCTTCGAGTGCAGCCAAAAGACACCGGCGACTTCGCGGTCGCTATCAAGCTCGATCGTGGTTTCGAACTTCCCTTCTCCAACCGTAAGTCACGTTCGGGTTCCCCAGGAAAGAAACCCCCATCTTCCGACCCGCCGAAAACGTTAACCGCCATCAGTCTCCGGCCGCATTTTGCCTTGGCTTGGCACTACGAGACCTAGTGGGCTCGCTTGCACAACGGTGCCAAGGTCTGGCACGCAAGAGCCATTCTCCTCTCCCTCCTCAGGATCTATGCTGTTGTTGAGCAGCACTCGGGGGAGGGCTGATCAACAAACGTCCCAAGACTCAAACTGAGCTTGGGGCGTTTTGTCTTGCCGCCTCGCTCACCATAGTTGTGCTTGCGTCTCAGGGTTCGCAACTTCCTGCGCACATTCCGGCGTTTCGTTTTGCGGCTTGTTGACCAGCGAACTGACCGCGTAGCGCTTCATATAACTAGCGTCGAAAGGCAGGAGCAGCTCCGCCAGCCTCTCCGCCTCCGCCGCAGGCGCCGTCAGCCAGGTCTCATGATGCCGCCGCGGCAGAATCACGGGCATCCGATCATGCACGTCGTCGAGCAATTCGTTGGGAGCTGTCGTCAGGATCGAGCAAGACTCCAGCATCTGCCCGCCCGGGGATCTCCATCGGTCCCAGACTCCGGCGAACGCGAATAGCGAATCGTCCTTCATGCCGAAATGGAATGGCTGTTTTTCCTTGCCGGCCTTCCTCCACTCATAGAATCCATCTGCTGGTATCAGGCAACGCCTCGTCCGGAACGATTCCCGGAAAGCAGGTTTCTCCAGTACCGTCTCGCTGCGTCCATTGATGAGCCGGTTGCCAATCGAAATGTCGCTGGCCCACGACGGAATCAGCCCCCACCTCATCATGGAGAGAACCCGGCCCCGACCGACCTGTCGAATCGCAGCCACCGGCTGCGTGGGAGCGATGTTGTAGCGTGGGCTCCACTCTTCCTCCTCCGAGGCGCTCTCAAAGTACTCCTCCACCGCCTGCTTTCTCCTCGAGAGTCGGTAGCGTCCGCACATGGTAGGGTCAGATTCCGCAGAAAGTCATATCACGAACCGCGTGCGGTGTCACCCTGAGGAATTGGTTCGGGAAGATCGCTTTCTTCGAGCCGCGGTATACTCGGCCTTCGATCCCCATGGCAAACATTCTCTATGGAGTGAACGGCGAAGGCGCGGGCCACTCCACTCGCGCCAAAGAAGTGCTTTCTCATCTGGTCGCCCAGGGACACGTCGTCCACGTAGCGTCGTTTGACCGCGGCCTGCAAAATCTCAGACCCCACTTCGACGTGACCGAGATTTACGGCTTTCGCTTCGCCTATCTCGACAATCGTGTGCGCTACAAGCGCACCATCGCCAAAAATTTGGTCACCATCCCGCAAGCGGCCAGGAGCCTCTCCCGCCTCAAGGATCTCGTGGACGAGTGGAAAACCGACCTCGTCGTCACCGACTTCGAGCCGCTCACCTGCCACGTGGGACACAAGAAAGGCCTCCCCGTCATCTCCATCGATAACCAGCATTGCCTCACCAATGCTGTGGTGTCTTATCCCAAACAGTACAGGCGCGACGCCGCGGCTGCCAAACTCGTGACCCGCTTCATGACCCCGCGGGCCAATGCTTACTTGGTCATCTCGTTCTTCAGCGCGCCCATCCGCAAGCGCAACACGTTCCTGTTTCCTCCTCTGCTGCGCCAGGAAATTCTCGATGCCACTCCCACGCAGGGCGACCATGTTCTGGTCTATGTCACCTCGCCCGCGCCTGCTCTAACCAAGCTCTTGGCTTCGGTCCGCTGTCGCTTCATCGCCTACGGTTTTGGCCGCGAGGGGGAAGAAGGGAACATCGTTTACAAGAAACCCTCGCTCGACCGCTTTTTCGCCGACCTAACCAGCGCCGGCGCCATCGTCGCCAACTCCGGCTTTTCGCTGGTCACCGAAGCCCTGCATCTGGGCAAGCCCTACCTGGCCGTTCCGGTGAGCCACCAGTTCGAGCAGATCTTCAATGCCTACTGGCTGGAAAAATCCGGCTACGGTGCTTACTGGGAGGAATTAAACAAGGAGCGCGTTGAGGCCTTCCTCTACAACCTGCCCCACTATCGCGGAGCGCTGGCGCAATATCCGCGTCAAGGCAACCGCGCCCTCCTCGAAAAACTGGACAGCCTGATCGCCCGCCATACTGCCGCTTAGCCGTGTCGCGAAAACGCTGACCGGGCGCTTTTAGCGCTGCGATCAGAGGCTGCGTTTTTTCTGGGGCTGTGGAGACTGCGTGAGAACTGCTTTTCGGGGGAAGGGGTGGAACGGAATCCTTAGAATTCCAGCCCCGAAGGGGCGGTATGTGAAAGCCCGGCCCGGGAGTGCCGGTAGAAGTGGGAAGGTGAGGCGAGTCCCGCAGGGACGGCACGAGTTCTCAGGCACACTCTGTAGCCCCTGAAGGACATTTGCCCCTTCTCTTGGGATCGCCCCGGGAGCACCTGTACGAACGTAACCCCCCACCGCCCCGCCCTCAGCGATACCATAGTTCCAGCACACCGTCCCCTCTACGGATTGCTGCTGGAGGTCATCATGACGCGGACGCGGCGAGCTTGCTTCCTACTTGCGGCCGGCATTTTCGTGTGCGCATTCCTGACTTACGGGCAGGATTCCCCTTCGCTCGGAGATGTGGCCCGTCAGGCCCGCTTGCAAAAGCAGCAGAAAGACGCTCCGGCCAAAGACGCACCTGCGAAGGATTCGCAGGGTAAGGACGCGCCGACGAAGGATGCCCCGGGCACCGAGGCAACCGTCAAGAACGCTCAACCCGCTAAGGCCCCTCATGTCATCACCAACGATGAGATGCCTGCGCACGTCGGATCGACGCTGACTTCCGGACGCGGTTCTCAGACTCCATCCACCGCCCCCGACCAGCCAAACGACGGGGCGCAAAAAGCGCCCGCCGAACAGTGGAAGTCCCAGATTCAGGCCCAGAAGAACGCCATTGCTTCTCTGCAGAGCCAACTGAACGTGCTCAACGAATCCATTCACTACGCCGGGGGCAACTGCGTTTCCGGATGCGTGCAGTGGAACGAACGCCAGAAGCAGAAGCAAGATCAAGCAGAATCCATGAAGGCCCAACTGGAAGAGCAGCAAAAACGCCTCGAAGAAATGCAGGACGCCGCCCGCCAGCAGGGCTTTGGAAGCTCCGTTTACGATCCGTAAACCAAGCACCCACAAAAACGGGGGCTCCATTTCTCATGCTTGTTGCGAAAAGTGGGGCTTTGCGTTTCTCGAACGCGACCAACCGCCCCGGTTGGCCAGACTTGCCCCGATCCATCCGATGGTGCTGCGCGGTCTTGCTTTTTTGCATTCCCTAAAACTGCCCGCCCGTGCGAAATTAGTTCATGTCTCTTGTGGTTCGCCCTTCGCCCATTCATTCCGTCGGGGTCTATGCCGCGAAGCCCATTCGCAAGGGAACCCGCGTGGTGGAGTACGCCGGGGAGCGGATCACTCCCGAAGAAGCGGACCACCGCTACGATGGCGTTTCCCGCACCTACTTGTATGGACTGGATGACGGCAAGACTGTGATCGATGGCGAAGGACTTGGCGCCTTCCTCAATCATTCTTGTGATCCCAACTGTGAGGTTGATGAGATCAAGGGCCGCGTCTGGCTCTTCGCGATTCGCGACATCGCCGCCGGCGAGGAACTCGTCTGGGACTACAACCTCTACGATGACGAAGCCCCCGCTCCCTGCCACTGCGGCTCGGCCAAGTGCCGCGGCACCATGTATTCCCGGGATTGGATGGCCAAGATGCGCCGCAAGGAGGCGCGAAGGGAAAAATCCGCGGCTGTACAAAAACGCTAAGCCCCTCAGAAAAATAGCTCCAGCCACGAAGCGGCGGCATAAGAAAGCCCGGCACGAAAGTGCTGGGTAAGGAAAGATGGTACAACTCCGAGTCCCGCCAGGGACGGCACCTGAGTTACGACGCGGGCTCCGAGGCAACCACAACCCGAACCGGCGCCTTCCCATGTTCCCGCCATCCCTCAATAATCAAATACAACACGGGGATAAAGAACAGGTTCAACACGGTCGACATAATCATGCCGCCAAACACAGTCGTGCCCACCGAATGCCGTCCGTTCTCGCCCGCGCCCGTAGCCACCACCAGCGGCACCACGCCCAGGATGAACGCCAGGGAAGTCATCAGAATCGGCCGCAGGCGAATCGTTGCTGCCTGCACCGCCGCTTCCACCAGCGGAAGCCCGCGCTGGCGCAACTGCTCCGCAAATTCCACGATCAGAATCGCATTCTTGCTCGCCAATCCGACGAGCATCACCAGGCCGACCTGGCAGAACACGTCATTCTGCAACCCGCGCATCCACTGCGCACCGAGCGCTCCCAGCAACGCCATCGGTACCGCCAGCAACACAATAAATGGCAACACAAAGCTCTCATACTGCGCCGAGAGCGTCAGGTACACGACGAGCGTGCCCAGCCCAAACAGAAGGAGCGACGTGCCGCCCGCCTGCAATTCCTCCAGTGACAGCCCGGTCCAGCTGTAGGAGAATCCCTGAGGCATCTTCTTCGCCAGATCTTCCATCGCTGCGATCGCTTGTCCCGAACTGTATCCCGGCGCCGGCGAGCCATCAATCTCGGCCGACCGGAACAAATTGTAGTGGCTGATCACCTGCGGTGTGGTCGTCTGCGTAATTGTGATCAGGTTATCCAACGGCACCATCGCCCCGCTGTCGGAGCGCACGTAAAACTGTTTCATGTTCTCCGCCTGCGCCCTGAATTGCTTGTCCGCCTGCACATACACTCGGTACGACCGGTTGTTGAAGTCGAAGTCGTTCACATACGCCGAGCCCATATACACGCCCAGCGTGTCCGTGATCTGCGACAGCGGCACGTGCAAGCTCTTCGCCTTCTCGCGGTCAATGGTGACTAGATATTGCGGATCATTCGCCGTAAAAGACGTGAACAGCCGCGTCAGTTCCTTGTTCTGCCTGGCCTGCTGCATCAGTCCCTGCGCGGTGCCAGCCAGTTCTTCAAGTTTGTGCGCCGCCTGATCCTGCACCACGAACTGAAATCCGCCAAACTGTCCCAGTCCCTGAATCGGCGGAGGCAGTGTCGGAAACACGATCGCTCCCGAAACCCCAAACATCCGCGGCCGAATGCGGTTCAAAACCGCCGACGCGTTGTGGGCGTCGCCTTTGCGCTGCGAATAGGGCTTCAAGGGGACGAAAATCAGTCCCTGGTTGGCTGCCGCGCCCGAAAAACTGAAGCCGGCGACCGAAAAAGTTCCCTCCGCCTCCGGCACGTCAGCCAGCAGATCCGAAACTTGCTTCCCAATCGCCTTCGTATATTCCAGCGAAGCCCCCGACGGCGCCTGGATCACGATGATGAAATATCCCTGATCCTCGTCGGGCACAAACCCAGTCGGCACCCGCGTAAACACAAAATAAGTGAGCCCCAGGCCGGCGAAAAACAGCACAGCCATCCCCACTTTGTATTTCAGCACGTGATGCAGCAGGCCGCGGTACCCACGCGTGAGGGCAGCGACCCCGTCGTCAAACTTTTGCAGCCACCACCACTTTTTCCGGTGCCCGCCGCTTAGAAAAATCGCCGCCAGCACCGGAGCCAGGGTGAGCGCGTTGAAGGCGGAAATGGCAATGGAAAATGCGATGGTCAGCGCAAACTGGCGAAACAGAATGCCCGTGGTCCCCGGAAAGAACGCAACCGGCACAAACACGGCACAGAGCACCAGCGAAGTGGCGATGACGGCGCTGGTGATCTCGGCGGTGGCTGCTGCAGCCGCTTTGTGGGAGTCATGTTCGCCTTCAGTGATGTGGCGCTCTATGTTTTCAATCACGACGATTGCGTCGTCCACGACCAGGCCGGTAGCCAGTGTGATGCCGAACAGGGTCAGCGTGTTGACGGAGAAGCCGAGTAGCTTCACAAAGACAAAGGTGCCGATGAGCGAAACTGGAGTGGCGATAAAGTGAATCATCGTCGTCCTCCAGTCGCCCAGAAAGATAAAGATCACCAGGATGACCAGCAGGATCGCCGAACCTACCGTGTAGACCACGTCACGAATCGATTCGCCCACGGCGTCGGTGGTGTCGAATGCGACTTTGTAATGCATGCCGGGAGGGAAACTCTTCGACAGTCGGTCCAGTTCGGCAATCGCCCGCCGGTCTACGTCGAGCGCGTTCGCGGTCGAGAGCTGGGTGACGGCCAGCCCCATCGCATCCTGCCCATCAAATTGCACATCGTTGGCATAACTCTCCGCGCCCAACTCGGCGTGCCCGACATCCTTCAATCGGACCAGCGTGCCATCCGCGTTGGTCTTCAGAATGATGTTGTCGAATTGCGCCGTCTCGCTCAACCGCCCCACCGCCCGCACGCTGATCTGGTACTGTTGCCCCGCGATGGAAGGCTGCTGTCCTACTTGTCCGGCGGCCACTTCGACGTTCTGCTCCGACAACGCGCTCACCACGTCCGTCGCCGTCAGCCCGCGTCCGGCCAACCGCCCCGGATCCAGCCACAGCCGCATCGAGTATTTGCGCTCGCCGAAGATGATCACATCGGCGACCCCCGGAATGCGCTTCAACGAATCCCGCACGTAGACGTCGAGATAGTTGCTCAAGAACAGCGTGGGATAGTTTTGCTCTTTGTCCGAGAAGACGGCCGCGCCAAACACAAAGTTCTGCGAAGTTTTCGCCGTCGTGATGCCCACCGCTTTGACCGCGCTCGGCAGCCGTCCCTGTGCCGTGTTCACGCGGTTCTGAATGTCTACGGTCGCCAGATCCGGGTTGCGGTTCAGATCAAACGTAGCGGTGACGATGCTGGTTCCATCGTTGCCGCTGGTGGAAGTGATGTACTTCATCCCCTCCGCGCCGTTGATTTGCTGCTCGATGGGAATCGTGACCGCGCTCTCCACGGTCTGCGCGCTGGCCCCAATGTAGACGCTGGTAACGCCCACCTGCGGCGGAGTCAGATTCGGAAACTGCGAGATCGGCAGCGTGGGACTGACCGCCGCGCCCGCCAGAACAATCAGCAGCGCGCAAACCGCGGCAAATACCGGACGTTGAATGAAGAAGTTAACAAACATGAGGAATCCCGTGTGCAGCGTTCACTGCTCAATCACGAATCACAACTGTATTGGAAACGGCTACCGGCTTCCGGCTCATAGACTCAAGACGCTAAAGCAATTGCTGTTCGCTATTCGTTCCTGACACCCGGCAGCCGCGAAGCCGATTCTCAGCTCAGCGGAATCACCGGCACGCCATCCAGCAGAAACTGCGTCCCGGAGATAATCACTTTATCTCCGGGCTTGATGCCGTCCTGCACTTCGTAATCGTTCCCTACGGTCTGTCCGATCTTCAGCGGCTTCTGCCGCGCCACGAACGACCCGCCGTTCTGCGGCTCCGCCACGAATGCAAAATATTGTCCCGACAGCCGCGACACCGCCAGGATCGGCACTTGCGGATTCTTATGAGTTCCCCACACCACGCGCGCCCGGATGAACTGCGACTGCCGCAGCGCATCATTCCCGTTGGCAATGCGCGCCTTCAGCAGAACCGTTTGCGTCGTGTTATCCACCTGCGGAGAGATAAAGCTGACCCTCGAATCGGCCAGCACTTTGCCGTTGCTGTCGAGCACCTGCACCGGCAGATTCATCTTGAGCTGCGACGACCGCTCGATCGGCACATACACATACGCTTCCAGGCTCCCCGGCTGGTCGACCGTCGTCAGCTGGGTCGTGGTCGCGACCCGGTCTCCGACATGCACCGGAATATCTCCCACAATCCCGCTGCGCAGCGCGACCACCTTGTAATAGTGCAGCTGCACCTGTTGCTCTTTCACCTGCTCATCGAGCGCTTCCAACTGCGCCTGGGCCGCGTCCAGAGTCGATTTCGCCTGGTCCAGGTCCTGCTTGCTGACCACCCCCGCGGCAGCCAGTCCCTGCGTGCGCTCATACTGCTTCTTCGCCCAACTCAGCTGAGCCTCCTGCGCCGCCCGCGCACTCTCCTGGCTCTTTACCGTGGCCTGCTGCTTCAGAGGATCAATCTCAATCAACGGACTCCCGGCCTCCACCCGGTCGCCCGAGTGCACAAAAATCTGCGTGATCTGCCCCTCCACCTGCGGCATAATCACGGCCGAATCCCTCGACTTCAGTGTGGCCACGTACTCGGACGCATCGTTCACCGCCACCGCTTGCGCCTCCAGCACCTTGACCGGCATCGCCCCCGGCCCACCCGCCTGAGGATTCCGTCCCGGCTTGCTGCCGCAGCCCAGCCCAATCACACACACCGTCAAACCCGCAGCCCGCAAGCCCCGCGTCATCAATTTCTTGAAGTTGTTTGCCATAAGTCAGAAAATCGTTCGTACTAATGTAACAAACCGGCTCGGACTCACAGAATCGAACCGCAACCGCCCGGAAGCTTCCTCTGTCTCTCCGTGTCCTCTGGGAAGGGGTTACCCGATCCGGGATCCGAACCTCACCCCACAATCATCTTCCCCAAAATCTCCTTCAGAATTTTCGCAGCTACCGTTGCCGTCACTCCCGCAATATCCTGCACCGGGTTGTACTCCACTACATCCGCTCCCACGATCTCTCCCTCGATCGCATGCAGATGGGCAATCGCCTCCCGCACCGACAGCCCACCGGGCTCGCGGTGTGATACCCCTGGCGCGAACGCTGGATCCAGCACGTCCATATCAAATGTGATATACACCGCCCCCGCCGCTTTCAACTTCTCGTAAGCCGGCAACGCCCCCATCTCCACCACTTCTACTCCAAACCTCTGTGCCTGTTCACGCTGATGACGATTGAGGGTTCGGATCCCCACCTGCACCAACCTCTTTGCCAACCCCGCTTCCAGGATCCGCGCGAATGGGCAGGCATGCGACAACCGGTTCCCCTCGAACTCTTCATACAAATCCGGATGCGCGTCAAAATGAAAAACCGTCAGCTCCGGATACCGCCGCGCCACCGCCTTCACGATTGGAAAGGTAATCGAATGATCTCCGCCCAACGACACGGGCCGTGCCCCCTGCTCGAGGAGTTTACCCACCTCAGCCTCAATCGCGCCGAAAGCATCCTCTTCCCGGAACCTCAGATCTCCCGCATCCCCGTACACCCCTGCCACCCCCAAGTCCACACCCAGCTCCGACCAGGCGTTCGATGCATCGCACCGCAGCGCCTCCCGGATCTTCGACGGAGCCTCCCCCGTGCCCCGCAGATAGGAGGAGTAAGCATCAAAAGGGATCCCCAGAAGAGTTGGCGAGCCAAGCATATTCATTCTTCCCAGAATCATAACGGTACTGGGAAGGTAGTGCCGTGCCCGGCTCCCCCGGGTGCCCCCGGGTGCCGGGTGCCCCATTTCTCGCGTTCTTTGCGAGAAGTGGGGCTGTTCACCCGACAAAGCGACCCGCTATTTCCCCTTTTTGCCGTCTCCTCCTGTGTAAATCTCCTAACCTGGCGTTTATATTGCTTCCCGCAATTCGCGCTTCCCAATAAATCTGTCCCTCCCGCCAATCCAGTGAGCCAGCATGCCTGTGGATTTCTTTTAATCTTGATTTCATCCCCTCGTCACCTGTTCGTAACCTCGTGCCCACTACCTTGTCCTCTGTAGTTCTCGCAGGAGGAAAATTCATGTCCACATCCGGTTTCCTGGCAAATGCCAGGCAGCACGTCGCCGTCGGTGCAAGCCTTGTTGCGCTCATCGCTAATCTCGGAGCGCCGTTTCCCGCCGCCGCTGAAGATCACCACAAACATTCCACCGCCACACCCATTAAGCATGTGATCGTGATCATCGGAGAAAATCGCACCTTCGATCATGTGTTCGCCACGTACCAGCCTCGGCACGGCGAGAGCGTTTCCAATCTGCGCTCCAAAGGCATCGTCAACGCTGATGGAACACCCGGCCCTAACTTCTTTCTGGCCAGCCAGTCTTCAGCCAGCGACACCAGCGTCTATCAGTTGAATCCCTCCAGCAATACACCGTATTCGGTGCTGCCACCGGTACTGGCCGGTGGATACAGCACTGGGCCATTCCCCGATGCCGCGACTGCCATGCAATTTGAGAACGGGCTCCTTCCCGAGGATTACGTTTTGCTGACCACCGGTGGTACCGGACTGGCTCACGGCGCCGTCGACACTCGCATTCCGAACGCCTCGTCCCTGCCCAACGGCCCCTTCCAGTTGACCTCGGCCTCCCACCCCTACGACTCCTACGACAACAGCCCCGTCCACCGCTTCTACCAGATGTGGCAGCAGTTTGATTGCAATGCTGCGAATGCCACCAGACGGAATCCCAGCGGATGCCAGGCTGACTTGTTCCCCTGGGTGGAAGACACGATCGGCGCAGGTTCCAACGGGGATCCTCAGGCTGCCGGCTTCACCGACACCAGCACCAAGGAAGGCTCGACTTCCATGGGCTTTTACAACATGCAGCAGAACGACGCGCCTTACTTAAAGTATCTCGCTGACAACTTTGCCATGAGCGACAACTTCCACCAGGCCGTGATGGGTGGAACCGGCGCCAACCACGTCATGCTCGGTACCGGCGACGCGATCTGGTTTGCCGACGCCAACGGCAATCCGACGGAGCCACCGCACAATCAGTTTATCTCCGCCGGTCCTAACTCCGGTACCGTCGACGAAATCGAAGACCCCAACCCGCAACCCGGAACCAACAACTGGTACACCCAAGATGGCTACGGCAACGGCTCCTACGGATCGGCCTCCTCCGGCGGTGGAACTTACACCCAGTGTTCCGACACGTCCCGCAGCGAAGTGGCAGCCATCACGAACTACCTGGGCTCGCTGCGCCGGCCCATCAATCCCAATTGCGATTCGGGTCACTACTACCTGTTGAACAACTACAACCCCGGATACCTCGGTAACGGAAGCCCCGCTGACCTCTCCGATCCCGGCCAGTCGGTCTTCACCATTCCGCCCTCGCCGCTGCGTGGCATCGGCGACGCTCTGACGGAGAAAAACATCTCTTTTGCCTATTACGGCGACCAGTGGAATACCTATCTGGCCAACCCCGACAACAACTACGTCACCGCAGACAACACCTTCTGCAACATCTGTGACTTCTTCCTATACCAAACCTCGATCATGAGCAGCGCCGCGGGCCGGGCGCACAACCTGGACACCACTGACCTCTACGCGGCGATCAAAAATGGAACGCTGCCCGCTGTGTCGTACGTGAAACCCGACGGTTGGCTCGACGGGCACCCGGCTTCTTCGAAGCTCAATCTGTTTGAAGGCTTCGTAAAGAAGATCGTCACGGGCGTCCAGGCCAACCAGGATTTGTGGCAAAGCACCGCCATCATCGTCACCTTCGATGAAGGCGGCGGCTACTATGACTCCGGTTACATCCAACCGCTCGACTACTTTGGGGACGGCACCAGAATCCCCACCCTGGTCGTCTCTCCCTATACGAGGGCCGGCCACATCTCGCACACCTACACCGACCACGTTTCGATTTTGAAGTTCATCGAAGCGAACTGGGGACTGGCTCCGCTGTCAAACCGCAGCCGTGACAATTTCCCCAATCCCATCGCCAGTGAACACAACCCCTACGTTCCACAGAACAGTCCAGCCATCGGAGACCTGATGGACCTGTTCAACTTCGACCACCACGGAAGGTAGTCGACCCGGTCTGGGGTGCCCCACCCTTGTCGCGCATTTTGCGACAGGGTGGGGCTTTTGACTTAAACCGTTCGGTGACGTGATCCTTCGATCCCCCGGGGCGCGGCTGCCCCATTTCTCGCGCCCTTTGCGAGAAGTGGGGACTTACCCAACGCCCCGAATCCAGCACACCCGCCCTCGCATCCTTTATCCTAGTACCTGCATTCCTATGACCCCGAAATCCAAGACCTCCAGCGCCCTCATGGGCGCCTCCTCCAACGGCTCCAGCCCCGAGCGCGAGCGCGTTTTCAGCGCCTACCGCCAGTGGGGATACCTCGAGGGCGACCTCGACCCTCTCGGTTTTCTCCGCCCCCGCGAGACGCCTGAGCTGGAGCACGAAGGCGAGTACGCCCGCGAAGCCCGCGCCATTTACTCCAGCACCATCGGGGTCGAGATCAATCACATTTACGCCCCCGAACGCCGCCGCTGGATTTACGAACAGATGGAATCCGAGCCCAAAGAGGAAGACCAGCAGAGAATCCTCGACCTGCTCATCCGCGCCGACGTCTTCGAACAAGTCATGCAGCAGCGGTATCTCGGCAGCAAGCGCTTCTCGCTCGAAGGCGTCACCGCCCTCATTCCCCTCGTCGACGAAGTCCTCGACGCCGCTGCCCAGCGCGGCGCCATCGAACTCGTCATGGGCATGAGCCACCGCGGTCGCCTCAACGTCATCGCCCACGTGGCCCAGCGCCCCCCCCAGGAAATCTTCGCTGGATTCGAAGACGTCGACCCGCGCAGCGTTCTCGGCTCTGGCGACGTCAAGTACCACATGGGTGCCACCGGCGAATACAAAACGCGGAGTGGCGGAAAAGTCCACATCCACCTGGTCTCAAACCCCAGCCATCTTGAAGCCGTCGATCCCGTCACGGTCGGCCGCACTCGCGCCAAGCAAGATCGCACCGGCGAAGGCGGTCGCGAAAAATATCTCCCTCTGCTCGTCCACGGCGACGCCGCGTTCGCCGGACAAGGCATCCTCGCCGAAACCATGAACTACGCCGACCTCCCCGGCTACACCGTTGGCGGAACCATCCACGTCGTGGTCAACAATCTTCTCGGCTTCACCACCAGCTATCTCGAAGAACACTCCACCCGCTTCGCCGCCTGCATTGCGCGCCGCCAGTCGATCCCCATCTTCCACGTCAACGGCGAAGACGTTGACGCCGTGGTCCGCGTCGCCCGCATCGCCACTGAGTACCGCTACAAATTCGGCACCGACGTGGTGATCGATGTAATCGGCTACCGCCGTCACGGCCACAGCGAGGTCGACGATCCCACCATCACCCAGCCTCTTCTTTATAAGAAGATCAAAGCGCATCCCCCCTTGTGGGAGATCTACGCCGACGACATCGGCGCCACCGACGCGCAAGGGAAAGCCGCCGCCATCCGCGCCGAGTTCGAAGCCGCGCAAAAACAAGCTGGCAGCATCAAGCACAAACCGCTGATGCGAGACCTGCCGCAGTATTGGAATAACTATTTCGGCGGACTCTATCGCCCGGAATTCGAAGTCGAAACCCGACTCTCACCCGAAGAACTAGCGGAACTCACAACTCGCCTGACCTCGTACCCCGACGGCTTCCACATCCACCCGAAAGTGAAGAAGCTCTTAGAGCAGCGCGCAGAAATGGGCGACGGTAAACGCCCCGTCGATTACGGCATGGCCGAAGCACTCGCCTTCGCCAGCCTCGTAAAAGCGGGCACCCACGTGCGCTTCAGTGGCCAGGACTCCCGCCGCGGTACCTTCAACCAGCGCCACTCCGTCCTCGTCGATATCGAGAACGAAAACGAATACGTGCCCCTCGAAAACATCGCGCCCGGCCAGGCCCGCTGCGAGATTTACAACTCCACGCTCTCCGAAGCCGGAGTCCTCGGCTTCGAATACGGCTACAGCCGCGACTATCCCGAATCCCTCGTCCTCTGGGAAGCCCAGTTTGGCGACTTCGTCAACGTCGCGCAAGCTATCATCGACCAGTTCATCAGCGCGGGCGAAGCCAAGTGGAACCTGCTCTCCGGCGTCGTGCTGCTGCTACCTCACGGCTACGAGGGCCAGGGTCCGGAACATTCCAGCGCCCGCGTCGAACGCTTCATTCAACTCGCCGCCAAGCACAACATCCAGATCGCGCAGCCCTCCAACGCCGCGCAGTATTTCCATCTCCTGCGCCGCCAGGCCTTGCGCCACTGGCGCAAGCCGCTGGTTGTATTCACGCCGAAGAGCATGCTGCGCCATCCCGACGCGAGTTCCTCCATCGAGGATTTCACGAACAGGAATTTCCTGAACGCAATCCCCGACACCGAAGTCGGCGAAGCCGACCGCATCCTGATCTGCACTGGAAAAATCGGCCACGAACTCCAGGCCGAACGGAAGAAAAGAAAAGACACCACCACCGCAATCGTCTTCTTGGAGCAGTTGTACCCGTTCCCCGAGCAGGAAGTCGCCGCCGAATTCGACCGTCACGGGAAAAACGCCGACATCGTCTGGGTGCAAGAAGAACCCGCCAACATGGGAGCATTATTCAACATGCTCCCCCGCCTGAAGCGAATCGCCGGCGACCGCCCCGTGCTGAGCGTAAAACGCAGCTCCGGCGCCAGCCCCGCCACCGGCAGCGCCAAAGCGCATGAGGTCGAGCAAAAGACGCTCCTAACCCTGGCCTTCACCACGAAAGCCTAAGCACAGTGGGATCATGGGGGGACAGCCGCCTTCGGCTGTCCAGCCGAGCGCAGCGGGGCGCCCCCGCGCAACCTGCCCCATCACGTTCGCGAATGATCCGAATGTGGTCCTTGGGTGCCCCATGTCTTGCGTTCTTTGCGAGACGTGGGGACGACTGCCCGGTGTTAATCTAACTCTCCGACCAGATCCATGCCCCGCCGCCCCCAACCTCTCCGCATCGCCATCGACACCGGCGGCACCTTCACCGACTGCGTTTGGAGAGAGCGCGGCCACTTGCGCATGCTCAAAGTTTTCTCGACACCGGCCGATCCCTCCCAAGCCATCGTCGACGCCCTTCGCAAAATCGCCCCCGACGTCGAACTCGTTCTCCTCCACGGCACCACCGTCGGCACCAACACGCTTTTAGAACGCAAGGGTGCTCGCACTGCCCTGGTCATCAGCGCCGGCTTCGAAGACGCCATCGAAATCGGACGCCAGGCTCGCCCTAAACTCTATGACTTCTTTTTCGACCGCGTCGAGCCGTTAGTTCCACAGGATCTTCGCTTCGGGGTGAACGAACGCACTGCCTGTGACGGTGAAATCCTGACCCCACTCACGCCGGAAGAATTACGCGCCCTCGCCGAACAGATTGCAGCCGCCAAACCGGAGTCCATCGCGATCTCGCTGCTCTTCTCGTTCGCGAATCCGACCAATGAGTTGGCAGTCGCAGAAGCGCTCGAGCCCCTGGCAGTCCCGCTTTCCATCTCCCACCAGATCCTCCCCGAATTCCGCGAATACGAGCGCACCTCCACGGTCGTAATCAATGCCTACCTGCAACCAGTGATGCAAAGTTACCTAAAGAATCTGAAATCAAGATCTCTACCCACGAGCACAACTCGTGTGGCCGCGGGCGCCTCGCCCGCGCAGGTTAGGGCAACGAGCCGAGGAGGGAAGGGCTTTGGAGTGCCGCAGCGCCTCAGCGCCGCGAAAATCGCTCCCGAAAATATTGGGGCTTTAGCCCCCCGCATCTTCGTCATGCAATCCTCCGGCGGCATCACCTCGCTTTCCACCGCCGCCCGCGAACCCGTCCGCACCGTTCTCTCCGGCCCCGCAGGAGGCGTAGTCGGCGCCGCCGCCACCGCCCGCGCCAGCGGCTTCGATCGCATCATCGCCTTCGACATGGGAGGCACTTCCACTGATGTCTCGCTCGTCGAAGGCGAAATCAAAACCGCCACCGACGCCCAGGTTGCGGGACTCCCCGTCAGCGTCCCCATGCTCGACATCCACACCGTCGGCGCCGGCGGCGGCTCGCTCGCCCGCTTCGACGCCGCCGGGGTCCTCCGCGTCGGCCCCCAGTCCGCCGGAGCCGATCCCGGCCCTATCTGTTACGGAAGCGGTACGCAGCCCACAGTGACCGACGCGAATCTTCTCCTCGGACGGTTGCAGCCCACGCGTTTTCTCGGCGGAGACTTCACGCTCGATCTCGATCGTACCCGCCGCATCACCCAAGAATGGCTAAAGAAACAAGCCTCCCGCCTCACCGTCGACCAGTTCTCCGCCGGAGTCATTCGCGTGGTCAACGCCACCATGGAAAAAGCTATCCGGGTCGTCTCCATCGAACGCGGACGCGATCCCCGCTACTTTGCCCTCGTGGCCTTCGGCGGCGCCGGAGGCCTGCACGCGTGCGCTCTCGCCGAAGCCCTCAGCATCCCGCAGGTCATCGTCCCTGCACTCCCCGGTGCGCTCTCCGCCCTCGGCATTCTCGCCAGCGACGTCGTGAAGGATTATTCGCGAACAATTCTCTGGCGGGTCTCCGCAATGATTCCAGCAGAGCAATTGAATCTCGAATTCTCAGCCTTGGAAAAGTCCGCCGCAAACGATTTTCGCGAAGAGCACTGGCCGGGAAGGCCGCACTACAACCGCAGCGTCGATCTCCGTTACCGCGGTCAGGGCTACGAACTCAACCTCCCGTTCACGAGCCACCTCCTGCGCGCCTTCGAGCAAGAACACCACCGTCGCTACGGCTACGCTCACCCCACTCGCGAAGTCGAGCTAGTTACTCTCCGCCTCCGCGCCACCCTAAAATCCACCGCATCCCAGGTAGGGGCGGACGCATTCGTCCACCCCCGCGGAGCAAAGCTCAGCCCGCCCTCCTCGGCTCGCAGCCCAGTCCTGTTCGACGGCAAAAAGCGAACCACGAAGATCTACTCCCGAGACGACCTCCGCCCCGGCAAAAGATATCCCGGCCCCGCCATCATCACCGAATACAGCGCCACTACAGTCATCCCGCCCGGAAAGGGTTTTCACCTCGACCGCGCTCGAAACTTGATTGTTACAATCCGATGAAAATGCAGCTCAATTCCTGCCCTTACGCCTGACAACGAACGCCCGGCAACTCCTTTCCGGCTACAATATTCCTGTGAAACCCAGTCTTTTCGTCGTCGAAGACGATCCCGACATTTCTCGCCTCGTCCGCCACCATCTCGAAAACGAAGGCTTCACGGTTCGCGTGTATCCCACCGGAGCCAACGTTCTCGCTGACGCCGAGCGCCAGCGTCCCGCTCTGTTCGTGCTCGACATCATGGTCCCGGGCAAAGACGGCTTGGAAATCTGCCGCACGATTCGGCAGACTCCCGGCCTCGCCGCGGTGCCCGTAATTTTTTTGACCGCGAAGAGCAGCGAAGCCGACCGTGTCCTCGGTCTCGAACTGGGGGCCGACGACTACATCGCCAAGCCCTTCAGCCCGCGCGAACTCGTCGCCCGCGTCAAGGCCGTGCTGCGCCGCTTCGAGCGTCCCTTGCCGCCCAGCCCGATGAAAGTTGGCGATATCGAAATCGACCCCTCGGCCATGACCCTCACCGTCCGGGGAAACCTGGTTCCCACCACCGCCACCGAGTTCCGCCTCCTCGATTACTTCGCCCGCCACAAGGGACGCGTCTTCAGTCGCGATCATCTGCTCGACTCCGTCTGGCGTGATACCGCCTACGTTACTCCCCGCTCCGTCGATGTCTATGTGCGCCGCATCCGCGAGAAAATCGAGCCTGACCCGGAGAACCCGCGCTACCTGAAAACCGTCCGCGGCGCCGGCTACCGCTTCGAGACCCCCAGGTGAGGAGAATGAGGGGAAAGTGAAGAACCGCATTTTCTTCCAGCTGCTGACCGCTACCCACAAGAAAACGGGTGCCGCCCACTATCTCGCCGCTTCTGGGCGACATAGTGGGGGGATTTTGACTTTCGTGTCAGCTTCCCCTCGCCTCTGTCGGCGTCAAGTCTCCCAAACGAGGAGACCGTGAAGAACCGAATCTTCTTCAAACTCCTCGCGGTTTTTCTGATCGTCATTGCCGCCACCGCCGGTATTCTTGATGTGATGCTGGGCAGTGCATGGGAAGCCTCGCTGCGCGCTGAGATCGAGCGTAACCTCACTCAGAAGACCCTCCTGTTTGCCCGCCACGTCGAAGCGGATCGTGCGCACACGCTCACCGAAATCGCTGCGCAGGCAGGCTTGGACGCCGGCGCCCGCGCCACCATCATTGATGCCTCCGGAAAAGTTCTCGCTGACTCCGAAGCCAATCCCGCCACCATGGAGAACTACGCTACTCGCAAGGAATTCGTCGCTGCGCTTGCCGGCAAGACGGGCGAGAGCGAGCGCCGCAGCACCACGGTCGGCATCCCCTTTCTCTATGTCGCTGCTCCGGTTTCCGGAGGCGCCGTGCGCCTCGCCTATCCTCTGTCCGATGTCGAAGCCGTTCAGTCACAGCTGAACCGCCGGCTGCTTTGGGGTTCGACTCTAGCCTTCTTGATCGCTTTGCTCATCGCGGCCTCGGCGTCCATCTGGACCTCCCGCCGCCTCGATCGCATTGTCGACGTCGCAGCCCGCATCGAGCAAGGCGACCTCCATGCCCGCGTGCAGGACACTCCCCTCGATGAAATTGGCCGTGTGGCTTCTGCCATCGACAAGACTGCCGGCCAGGTCGAACGCAGTTTTGCCGCCGTCCGCTCCAGCCAGCGCCAGCTCGAAACGCTGCTCAACAGCATGCAGGACGCCGTTATCGCCATCAGTTCCGATGGCCTGGTGCAGTGGGCCAACCAGCCCATGGATCGCCTGGTTCCGCAGCACACCCGTCTCAACGCTCCCGTCGTTGAAACCATCCGCGATCCCGATTTCCTTGCCGCCGTCAAAGCGGCCACCACTACCAAAGAGGTCAAGACCACCCGCGCCACGTCCATCGTCCCGGGTCGCGCCTTCGACGTTACCGCCGCGCCGCTGCCCGATGGCGGCGCTGTCGCCGTGCTGCGCGATCTCACTGAAACCGAGCGTGTCGAGAAAACCCGCCGCGATTTTATTGCCAACGTTTCTCACGAACTCCGTACCCCACTGACTTCGATTCAGGGATACTCGGAAACTCTCCTCGATCTGAATTCGGACAATTCCGCCTCCCACCGGGAGTTTCTGGAGATCATTCGCAAGAATGCCGCCCGCATGTCGCGCCTCACCGAAGATCTGCTCACCCTCGCGCGCGTCGAATCCGGCGAGACTCGCTTCGATACCGAACCCGTCCCCCCCATCGAACTTTTGCACGATGCCGAGGAAAGTTTCCGTGAGATTGCCCGCAGCCAGGGCGTGGAGTTGCAGATCGTCGAAGCAGCGAGTGGCAATGGCTCGGTCGAAACTTTGCCCTCGGTTCGAGCCGACCGCGAAGCCATCCACCAGGTGTTTTCCAATCTCATCGACAACGCCATGAAGTATGGCCGCGCCGGCGGCCGCGTCGTACTCGGCGCCCGCCCCGCCCGCCGGGGCGTCGAATTCTACGTGCAGGATTTTGGGGCGGGCATTCCCTCCGAACACCTGCCGCGCCTGTTTGAACGCTTCTATCGCGTCGACAAAGCCCGCTCCCGCGAATCCGGCGGCACCGGGCTTGGCCTCGCCATCGCCAAACACATCATGCTGGCCCACGGTGGCTCCATCCGCGCCGAAAGCGAACTCGGACACGGCAGCACGTTCCTTTTCACCTTGCCCCTATCTCGGGATGCCACATCCTGACGTCGCGCTCCTTCCCAACCTAGAGTGAGGACTTCGGCTTCGTTTCAGTTTCTCTTTGCATTTGTCCTGTCTTGTCCGACAATGTTCTTAAGCGGTGAGTTGCGTCATACCAAAAATGACGAAAAATTCACAGGTTGTTAACCATGAAGTCCACAGGAAAATCTATTGTTAGTCGTTGCCCATCCCATCCCAGGAACGGCAGAATCCGGACGACGGTCCTGCACCCTCCCGTCGCCGCCGACGTTTTCGCCCGGCGGACATGCTTATGAGTACCGCGATCAAGACTCCCGACCCTGAACCGGCTCATAAGTACATCGTGCGCCGCACTGTCGAAGCCTGTCACATGGCCAAGGAAGCTGCCGCTGCCGCCGCCGAAGGCATCGCGACCGGTTCCGCCCCCCTGCTCAACTCCCTGCGCCAGCGGGAGCGTGAGCTCGACACGCTCGACATGGAAATCGACAGCGGAGTCACCACCGCCATTACCGAAGTCGGGCCCGCTGAAGCTCGCGAACTGCTGGCCTGCATGAAGGTCATGATCGCTCTCGAGCGTATCGGCGATTTGCTGCTCAGCTTCGCCAACAGCGCTCAGTCCGTCGGCGGCCGTATCGATTCCGAAGATACCCGCGACCTCACGCAGATGGCCACTCTGCTCGAGAAAATGCTGACCGATTGCGGCACCGCATTTTCCGGACGCGATGTCCCCAAGGCCATCGACGTCCTCCGCGCCGACGCCGAAATGGATCGCCTCCGCAATCTCATCTTCCTGCGGCACATCGAGAATCCAGAAAACGTGCACCGCCAGGCCAGCCTGCAAGTCATCTTCATGACCCAGGCGCTCGAACGGGCCGGCGATCACGCCAAGAACCTCGCCGAAGAAGTCTGCCACTTCGTCAGTGGCCGCACCGTCCGCCACGTCCTCATCGCCTACGATAAACCCGTGGAGCAGATGTTCATCGACTACCTCCGCCGCCGCGACCACAACCGTTAGAAGACTTCTGTGGCGCGGGCGCCCAGCCCGCGTCTCCTGCCCGGGCATTGCACCCGTGGGCGGAAACTCCTGCCAGCCGGCAAGATTCAATTTCACTCGCCGCTCGATGCACCACCAGAACCGCGAAGCATACAATTAAGAGCGCTATCCAAAGGGAGGCCGGTATGCCCTCTCGTTTCGTCAGACCCGGCACGCCGTTCCCCTGGGTTCGCGTCGCCTTGGTTGTAGCCTTGACCCTGCTGCTATCCGGTTGGACCACCTGCGCTGCGATCGTTAATCTCAGTGGCTGCACGAGCCCCGTGCCCCCGCCTCAAATTTCTTCCCTCTCGCCGGACACGATCGGTGGCTTCGCGCAACCAGTTCCCCTCATCGTAGTCGGAAGCGGTTTTGTCCCCCAATCGCAAATCCTGTGGAACGGCAGTCCGCTGCCGACCACCTTCACCGACTCACGTCATCTTCAGGCCATGATTACGCAGCAGACCTTCGATTCGTTCGGCGTCTCGTCGGGAAACAATGTGCTGATCTCGGTCCGGTCTCCGGCATCCGCGCCGGTACTGGGATGTTCTGGCGGTGGAGACTCCTCCACGTTGGTCCTGATCGTAATTATCTAGTGAGTCATCGTGAATGCCATGAAGGCGATGGTAGGCCGCATGGTTACCGAGGTTTGCCTCGTGACCCAGCACCCGGGTGTACGATGTTGTATGAAACGAATTACCTCTTCTCTGCGGCCTGTTAGCGTGCTCCTGCTCTCAGTGTTGGTTCTTCCAGGCTGCAATTCACTGAATCCTTTGTGCGCAAGTTCACGCCCCGCTCCGGTGGCCTCATCCTTGTCGGTCACGACGATCACCTTCGCCCAAGTCCAGCCGGGATTTCTTCTCACGGTGAATGGGAGTCACTTTGTTGCTTCGTCGGTCGTGATCATCAACGGGACCACCCTCAGTACTCAGGTCGTAAGCAGTCAGCAGTTGCAGATCACCCTCACCACCGCCGTGATGTCCGGTCCCGGCACGGCCAACGTGACGGTCAATACCCCGTCCGGGAACTCAGGCTATCTGGGGTGCTCGAGCGGTGGCACCAGCCAGGTTCTTGTCCTGACCGTCACATAATCAGAGGTACCCGGAACAGAAACGGCGGGCAAATGGCCGCCAGCCCTAGGATATAGGGCCGTTCCTCCTTCATCCGGGCAATTCTCCGAGGCTGTTTCGCCCCCCGGGAGACAACTTCCCAGCTGGAACCTGTGTCCAATAGGAGTAGGATGTTTACAGGCGGTTCGCCCTCCCCGGGCAACCGACCGCCATTGGGTGGAGGGAATTGAAATGACCAGGCCCACCTTGCTGAAGGCTCTTCTTGCAGGAATCGCTTCTATCACCTTGGTGTTCGCACCCACTGCCGCGCTTGCTCAACATGGTGGTCACGGCGGCGGAGGTGGAGGCGGAGGAGGTTTCCACGGCGGAGGTGGCGGCTTCCACGGTGGCGGCTCTTACGGTGGAGGGTCCCACGGCGGGGGTGCCTACTCTGGCCCTGGTGCCTTCCATGGTGGAGGAAATTCCTACAGCGGCTATCGTGGTGGTGCACGAATGGGCTCCGCTTATGGCGGCCACTACGGCGGGAGAGGTGGCTATTCATCATCCGCGCGCAGTTTTGGCACAGGATCAGCCAGGGTTTGGTCCTCTTCGGCGTCCCGCGGTGTTCGCGACACTTCGCCGGGATGGCATTCGTTCGGGAGATCAGGCAGTGGAAGCCCAAGCGGCGGAGGCATGTCCACGGCTCGCGCAGCGGACGGCCAGTGGCACTCGTTCGGAGCCACCCACAGCGCAGTTGGATCGCAGGCCACGAACGGGCGAACTGCGGCCAGCGCTTCGTTCGGCCACAGCGGTGCCGTGGTGTCTGCTAACTCCGCGTGGCACGGCGCCGGCTGGCACGGAGGATACTACGGCGGATATGGCGGTTATTGGGGTCGGGGTGGCTACGGCTGGGGAGGCGGATGTTGGGGTTGCGGCTGGAATTGGGGCTGGGGCCTCGCCTGGAGTCCTTTCTGGTATTGGCCTTCGTATTGGTATAGCCCCTTGTGGTGGGGAAGCGACTATCCTCCACCCAGCTACATTTACTCCTATCCCTATTAGGGTGCCGTCATTAGGGTGCCGTCACTAGTGTGCCGTCCCAACTAGTGCGCGGTCCCACAACTTCGCGAAATCACTCTGTCATCCCGACCGGAGCGAAGCGGAGGAGCCTTGTGTTTTCAGCGGCTTCTCATTTTTGATCGGGCCGTTTCAGTATGCCGCTTATTTCTGGGACAGGACACTAGATTGAGCGGCCCATCAAGGCCTCATTGCTTCTCTTTCGCCAGTGCTTTGAGCCGAATTTCGTGCCGGAATATTTCCGCGCATTCGGGCAGCTTTGTTCGATACTTGGCAGGAAGTTGCAGGCACAGGTCCACTGCGCTCTGGCGCATGCCGTGCAACTCAATCAAGGCCGCTGTTCTCACCGTCAGCGTTGCGGGCAGGCTCTTACGTACCGCCGATGGATCCGCCACCTGTACGACGGCATCGATGTTTGAGCCCGGCGTCAATTCCGCGCCTGGGGCCTTGTCGTGAGCGGCCACAGCATTGACGGCGGAGGCAGCATCCGGGTCCGAGGGCAGGTTGAGTTGCCCGCTCCCGCCAGGGTTCATACCCCCCGAAGCCTTCAACGCGTAAGCGGCCTCACGCGGCATCCTCTGTGCCCATGCCGACGCCGCAATCAGAAGCACCCCGGGCAGAATCCAAACGCAAAGACAATTGCTTTTCTGGGTAATCACACAACCTCCCCCATGCCTTCTGAGATCGCCTACCCACTCGTACGTCCAAGCCTTGCTTCGCGATGGTTCCAGATGGAAACTTCCCCACAGCTTGCCGAGAATCTAATGCAGTTGCCGATCGGCGCAAATGGCCCGAAAGGGGGACCACCCAACTTCCCCAAAACTTCCGCCACAGATGCCCCAGCATAGAATAAAGTTGTGATTGAAAAAGATCAGTTGCTCTTATGGACCAACATCGGCAACATGGGAGAGAACCTGAATCCGTAACCTAACTGGAGGTGGATCATGAGGAAACTGACAGACACTTCCCGGCGTGAGTTCATAACGCTGGCCGCTGCGGGATTGAGTCTGGCCCGTCCTGCCAGCTTGCTTGCATGGGCGCAAAAAGAAGCTCCGGGCAAGTCCCGGTCCCCAGTCAATCCTGACCAAGCCTGGCGCGATCTGCTCGACGGCAACGCGCGCTTCGTGAAAGGACTTCCCGCGAGCCCGCGCCGCAGTCCGGAAGATTTTCGCGGACTCGCCGAAGCCCAGTATCCCGAGGCGGTGATCGTCAGTTGTGCCGATTCCCGCGTCGCGCCCGAGATCCTGTTCGATGTGGGTGTGGGTGACATCTTTGTCGTGCGTGTGGCTGGCAACGTCGTCGGCGGTGCCGGTGCGGTGGTCAAGGGCAGCATCGAGTACGCCATTGCTGAATTGAACGTGCCCCTCATCGTGGTCCTCGGCCACAGTGGCTGCGGCGCGGTCAAGGCTGCAATGAAACACCTTGACGCCAAGGATTCTCTGCCCGGTGCGATCAATGGTCTAGTGGAGCTGATCAAGCCCGCCGTCGCTCAAAGTAAAGGAGCAGCCGGCGACCCGCTGGACAACGCCATTCGCAAGAATGTGGAGATCGGAGTGGAACGACTCGAGCAACTTCCGCCGATCGTTGCGCCCCGGGTAAAAGAAGGCAAGGTGAAGGTATTGGGAGCTGTCTACGATCTGAGCACCGGGACGGTGACGCCGCTCGGGCCCAGAAAATCCTGAAATCAGCCCGTCGCTACAAAGCTTCAACGGAGAGACCAGAGATCACCCTCTGCACCTCTACGCGTACCCGAATCTGCATTGACATCGCTACCCCTGACTTCTACTATCCCTTTCAAATCGGGATCGGCGCTCGGGTCGCTGATCTTGCAAAGGGCGTGTCTATGGCGATCTCGGAGAAGGGTCCGTCTCTTCCTATCGGCAAAAGCCTCTGGCAAGGTGGAACGGTCGTGTCAGTGGTCGCGATTCTCGCGCTGGTCGCGCTCGTTGGTCTCGCGACTCCGCAGAACCGAGATGACGACCGCAAAAATGACCGCGATCGCGACCGCGGTGCCATTCTCATTCTGTCGTACGACCGCATCCCGCGCGATTTTGGCGGTGGGTCCGGAGGAAGGCCGTCACCCGATGCGCTGTGTGACGCCGGTTTCGTCGCGGTTGGATTTCACGTGCAGACCGGCGAGTTCTACAACCAGGCGTGGCTCGATTGCGCTCCCATGCGATCTGACGGATCGCTCGGAGAAGAGCGAAGAATGACAGTCAGAACCGGCAGCCCGGGCGGCCGTCCGGTGGCGGATGCGATCTGCTCGAATGGCCTCGCGCTGCGCGGATTGCGCGGTCGCACCGGCGCTTCCATCGACGAAGCCATCGGCGAATGCAGCTCGCTCAGAGATATTGCCCAGAGGTTCGATAATCCTCGAACCGAACTGACCCAATCCGTAGCGCGCCCGCGTCCTGGAGGCAGGCCGTCCGAAGCTCAGTGCCCGGCCGGATCGGTCCTCACCGGCTTCCGCTCCACCAGCGGAGAGTATATGGATCACCTGTGGATCGTGTGCTCCGAACTCCAGCGTGCCTACTAGCCCCCTGTCCGCCCGACTTTCCTAAGCGTAAAGAGGGTGCCCCATTTCTCGCGTCTTTTGCCAGAAGTGGGGATCCTCTGACCCTAGACGCAGAAGCAGTGACCTCCTCAAGCGCACTCCTCTGCCCGGATCTCAGCCGTCGGTGGAACCGCATTTGGCCCCTTGACCACCGCACTGAGCTCACCTTTGCGGATGAGCACGATCGCTCCCAGGATCGCCACCGACGCCAACACCACCCGCATGGTCAGTGGTTCGGAAGCAAACAGCCATCCCAGAAACACGGCCACCACTGGATTGGCGTAAGTGTGCGTCGCTACCAGCGCCGGAGGACAGCGCTGCAGCAACCACGTGTATGCCGTGAAGGCCACGATCGATCCAAACGTAATGAGATAGCCTAAGCCGAAAACAGATTTCAAAGAAATGCTCGCCCAGTGGGTGGCCTGAAACTCGCCCGTCAGCCCTGCGGCTGCGAGCAGCATGACTGCTCCGCACACTAGCGGGACGGCCGTGCGTCCCAGTGCATCGGAAGGAAGCTTCAGCTTCGGCGAGATCACCACGCCGGCTGACCACGACAACGAACCCAGCAACACCGCCAGCAGTCCCAACAGGCTCGAGCCTTTCACGGTGAGCTCTGCCCCGGTTAGCAAAGCCACGCCCAGCACGCCCAAACCCAGGCCCATCGCGCTTCGCCGGCTGATCCTCTGCTGGCCCATCGACCAGGCCAGCATCAGAATGAACATCGGTTCGGTTGCGATGAGCAGCGCTGCCAGTCCCGATCCCACATATTGCTCGGCCCAGTGCAGGGTCCCGTGACCAATCAAGAAGAACAACGCGCCCAACACAAATCCCGAAACCCAATGCGCGCGCGTGGGACGAAACCCGCGCGCCCAGGCCCAAGCGAGAAGAACCAGGCCAGCAATGGAATGCCGGATACCCGCGGTGACCAGCGGTGGAATGGTCTCGACCGCGTAACGGATGGCGAGATAGGTCGAACCCCAGATGAGGTAGATCGCCGCGAAGGCCAGCGCTAACTGGATGGAGTAGGCGCGGCCATGGCCGGTCGGATTGGTGCGAGGGTTGGGCACGATCACAGGCCTGCCTCCAATGTTAACCATCTTGCCGCTGCGAATCAGGGCCATAATTTGCGCCGATTGGTGGTTGATCATGATCTAACCCCTAAAGCGATATTCAACGGTTAGGAAGATCCTAGGCCGCACGATCTAACTTGTCAAGATGCTTTTAATGGTTAGATAATGATCGGGAAGGGCCCTTTGACCCAGACCAAAGAATCGAAACATGTCCGACGCCGTGCGCCGCGCTTCGATCTGATTGCGGGCAACGTTTGCCTCGACTTCGTCAATACACTCGACGACCGTCATAGCAAGCCCAAAGAATTGCTGGAGACCTACATTGATCTGGCTCGATTCGGGGAAGATACCGGGCTGCTCGGGGCGACGGAGGTGGACCGACTTTACGCGCGCAGCTACGCTGCGCCGGATCGAGCGCAACAAGCCCTGCTTCAGGCGCGAGAACTGCGCGAGGCGATCCACGACGTTTTTTGGGCGACCATGAATGAGCGGCCGGTTCCGCCCCGTGCTCTCTCCAGACTCAATGCCTACGTGCAATCCGCGGCGGGGCAAATGTGCCTGGTGCCCGTCAAAGGCGGCTTCGAGTGGAGATTCGATGACTGGGGTGATTTCCAGAGCGTCCTCTGGCCGATTGCGCGTGCGGCGGCCGATCTGCTGGCCTCGGACCAGTTGCCCTATGTTCGAGCGTGCTCCTCGAAGACCTGCGAGTGGTTTTTTCTGGATACCAGCAAGAACCATCACCGGCGCTGGTGCGACATGACGCGCTGCGGCAACCGGGCGAAGGTGCAGCGGTTTTACGCGCGGCAGAAAAGAAAGGCTTAACCACAGAGGGCACGGGGAACACAGTGGACACCCCACGTTTTCGCGAGTTCTTCAAATCCCCACCCTGTCTCGGCAATGGCGAAACAAGAGGGGCAGTCCCTGGGACGGGTTGATTACAATCACGACATCGCTAATTTCTCGGAGGGTCCGTGATCGCTCGCATCCTAGCGGTTGTGCTGCTGGCAGGCTTCGCGCTTGCGCAAAACGTGGTTCACTACACGACCACCAACGCCAACGTGAAATATCTTTTTGCTACTGCCGAACCGGTTTTGCATTTGAAGTCCGGGGACATTCTCGACACCAATACGCTGGACTGCTTTGGCAACGGGCTGAAGAAACTGGGGGACACGCTGAGCATGGCCAAGGGAGATAATCCGCTGGCGGGTCCATTTTTTGTGGAGGGGGCGGAGCCGGGGGACACGCTGGCGGTGAAGATTCTCGACTTGCAGGTGGACGGGGATATGGGAGTGGGCGCGTTTTCGCCGGGATTTGGGTCGATCAATTCGTCGCATTACACACCCATGCTGGGCGGGGAGTTGCCGGAGCGAGTGTGGTTTTATCCCATCGACCATGGGGCCAATGCGGCGACGTTCAAGGCGATCGATTCGGATTTTTCGGTGAAGATTCCGATGCATCCGTTTTTCGGGTGCATTGGGGTGGCGCCAGCGAACGGGGAGGCGCGGAGTTCGATTGTGCCGGCGGAGTTTGGCGGGAACATGGACTCACCGGAAGCGAGCGCGGGGAACACAGTGTACTTTCCGGTGAATGTGAAGGGCGGGTTGCTGTATCTCGGCGACGGGCACGCGGCCATGGGAGACGGCGAGGCGGCGGGGTCAGCGATTGAGGTGCCGCTGAAGGCGCGCGTGCAGTTGAGCGTGATCAAGGGGCGAAGGATTGAGTGGCCGCAGTTTGAGAATGAGGAAGCGATTATGACGGTGGGTGCCTACCGTCCGCTGGAAGACGCGGCGCGGATTGCGCTGACGGAGCTGGTGCACTGGATTCACAAGGACTACGGGTTGTCGGAGTTGGACGCTTACGAATTGTTGTCGAAGGTGGCGAAGATTCATCTGAATGAGATGGTGGATCCGAACTACGTAGTGGTTGCGTCGGTGGAGAAGAAGTATTTGCCCGCGAAGAAGTAAACAGTAATCTTCAGAGTCGAACAAGCGGCACGAGAGTCAAGATTGCCACCCTGGTCCCGCACGGAAGAGCCAGATTGGGATGGGTCACATCGGTACCGAATCGGAAAAAAGCCCCACATCTCGCGCAAACAACGCGCGAGAGATGGGGCACCCGGCTTCCTCATTTATTTTGAAAGATCAGCCTTTCACAATCTTCTTGGTGGCTGGATCCCACACTGCTACTGATTTGTTGAAATACGCGAAGTTCGCCAGGTGGCAGCCAATGGCGGCGTTGTTACCGAATATTTCGTTCTCGACGACCGGCTTGCGGGTACGGACGGCGTTGTAGAAGTTGGCCTGGTGGTCGACGGTGTCGCTGTATCCGGGAGGCGCGGCGTAGGACTCGCCCGTTTCGTCCACCTTCCAATTCAGGGCCGTGGGTTGGGGATGCTGCTCGTGCCACTCCTGCAGATACTGATCGCGCAGCGCCTTGGGCCAACCGTAGATCGAATAGCCTTCGGGCTCGGGACGGGTGTCCTGCGGCTTGTAGGACAGAGTTGCATCTTTAATGATCATCGTGCCCTTGGTGCCGTAGAAGCCGATGAACTCTCCGCCGTCATTGTTCAGGTTGCAGCGGAGAGTGACGCGGCAGTTGGGATAGTCGTAGAGAGTTTCGATGAGATCGGGGAACTGGCGGCCATCCTTGAAGTGGAACAGGCCTCCCGCGGATTGAGCGCGGATTGCGGGCTCATTGATTCCCGTGATGAATTGGATGCCGGAGAGCAGGTGGACGAAGAGATCGCCACCCAGGCCCTCGCCGTAATCGGTGTAGCAGCGCCAGCGGAAAAAGCGGACGGGATCGAAGGGAACCTTGGGGGCGCCGCCGAGGAAGGCGGTCCAGTCGATGGTTTTTTCGCTGGCATCGGGCGGAATGGGATAGACCCAGGCGCCGCTCGGCGAATTGCGGTCCCAGTATGCGTTGATGGAAAAGACCGCGCCGAGCTTGCCGGAATCGTAAATCTCTTTGGCTTTGGCATAGAGCACGGAACTGACGCGCTGGCTGCCGACGGCCACCATGCGGTTGTTTTTGTGTGCGGCCTCGACCATGGCGAATCCGTCTTCGACGGTGTGCGACATGGGTTTCTCGCAGTAAACGTCTTTGCCCGCGGCGCAGGCATCCTCAAAGATATGGCGGTGCTGGTGGTCCATGGTGGCGATGAGGACGGAGTCGACGTCTTTGCGATCGAGAATCGTGCGATAGTCGCGAGTGGCGGGGACGCTGGGATTGTTGACCGCCTGTTGCGCGGCGAGGTGGCGGCTGTCATACAGGTCGCACACCGCAACGCACTGGATGCCAGGAACGTTGAGAGAAGCTTCCAGATGTTCGCATCCGCGAATGCCGGTGCCGATGGAGGCGAAGCGTACGGTATCGCTGGGAGCAACCGGGCGGGCCGCCGCGGAAAGGATGTGAGGCTGCAAGATAGTCTTGGCGACCGTCGTAGCGGCGAGAGCGCCTGAGCCGAGATGAATGAATTGACGACGAGACAGGGGATGTTTGGCCATGAAATTCTCCGCCTTTGGATTTCAGTGCCTCCGTGACAGCGCGCGCGCCGGCGCGGAGAGCTTACGGGGAGGAATTATTGCACAGGAGGAAGCCGCGAGGTAAATCGATTTTCTAGAGGGAGATTATTCATTCCTGGTGCGAGGGGCGATGGGAGTGATGCGCGAGACTCCGCGGGCGAGTCGCGCGCGGCGCCGCCGGCCAGAGGGCAGCGCTACCTGGGAAGGCTGACGCTTTGCCAGGGAGGCGCACTCAGCTTCTTCTGGGAACAGGACAGATGGATTGGGGTGTGGAGCAGAAAAAGGTGGGAAAAAATTGAAAGGGCCGTGACATTGGTTATGCTCTAGCCGCCAGCTCCTGCGAGGGAGCCAACAGCGTGGAGGCATGTACCGTCACGACCCCTTGATGCGACCACTGCTTTCGCAGTTCCGAACCCCAACTACCCCTCGCAGGGCTGTCGGTTTTTTCAGGTCCGGTCACCTTGCAGGTTGCCCCGCCCGGCTGATCACTCAGTCTACTTCGGACTGGCTCGTTTTATTGTGCCAACCCTTTCGACCGTCGACGGAAGCAACCTTAGCAGAGCAGCCAAAAAAGTCAACGCAAACTTTTGGTGCAATAGCTTCCTGCAAACCTGTGAATAACGAACCATGCAAATGGCTGAACAGTAGGAACTTATCCACAGGACGGTTTAATTCGTACTGGTTTTGCACACAAGCTTGCACAATCCCGGGGCACACCGCAAAACGATGAAAGGGAACCAAATAATCGTCTTGACGGTGGATTGAGATGAGCGCATCTTGCAAAGAGCAGCGAAAAGAATCGAATTGATGGCAGAACTCGTGGCCTATGTGGACGGCGGTTGCCTGGGGAACCCGGGGCCGTCGGGAATTGGGGTGGTCATCAACGGCTGCGCCAGCGGCCCGGTACGCATCGCGAAGTGGATCGGCCACCAGGATAACAACGTAGCCGAATATGCCGCGTTGATGGAAGCGCTGCAATACGCGGTCTCGCAGAAGGCCAAAAAGCTGCACGTTTACTCGGATTCAGAGGTGGTGGTTCGCCAGATGACGGGCGAGTACGTTTGCCGCAGCCCGCGTCTTTATTCCCTGCACTGGACCTGCCGCAAGCTGGCGCGCGCGTTGACATTTTCCATTTCCCACGTACCGCGCGCGAGCAACGCCGAGGCAAATGGATTAGCCAGCACCGCGGTGCGGGAGCGGGCTTCGCGGAATTAGGAACCCGCCGAACAAGGATTCTCCAGGTCCTTCTGATTACTTTCGTCTGGGCCGAATTCCTTGACAGGCTCCGCCCCTGGAGCGAGACTCGAATTACTGCATCCTTAATCACTCTTTGTATAGTGGCGGAGTGGGTTTGGGCTCTGATTCCGCCCAATTTCAGGGGTCGTGGCACACGCCATGAAACCCCACTTGATCGCGCCTGGTGCCGCGCGCGGCATGGCGGCCGTGGAGTCGAAGGGGCACGGATTTGCGACTGGAGCAGGTAGTGCAGCAGAACCCAACAACCCGGACCGCGCAGGCCAGCCTTGCAGGAGCTCTCGCCGCGGCGCACGCCGAAGCAAGTGCCAATCGCTTCTCAGGGGTGCGGTTTCCCGGCAGCGAGGGCGGAAGTTCGTTGGCAGAAATGGCAGAGCGCGATCTGGACGCGGCCCTGCAGTTGCTCGCCCACCGCGCGCAGTACATCACGGGAGCCAGCGGAGCTGCGATTGCCCTGCGCCGCGATGGCAAAAACGACATGCTGTGCCGAGCCAGCGCCGGGGCGAATGCGCCGGAGCTGGGAGCGCTGCTTTCAACTGAATTTGGACTCTCGGGCGAAAGCGTGCGCACCCGGCAGGCGCTGCGCTGTGACGATGCCGAACGCGACGGGCGGGTGAATCGCGATGTGTGCCGGCGGCTGGGAATTGCGTCGGTGATGGTGATGCCGGTCGAGAATGACGAAGGGGTGCTGGGGGTTCTGGAGCTTTTCTCCGGGAAGGCGAATGCCTTCGGAACGCGCGATCTTTCGGCCGTACAGCGGCTGAGCGAAATGGTCGAAGTCGCAGTCCGGCTGGCCCACGCCACCGAGTCGCTGACGGAACGGCTGAGGACCAGCGAGATTTCCGTTCCGGTGCTGGTCGCTGAGGATGAGCGACTCGCGGCTGATCAAGTTCTGGACGACGAAATCGTGGAAGGTGAAGTTCTGGGCGATCTGGTTCTGGAAGATTCGGTTCTCGAAGAGCCGCCGCCGGTGGCGGGGGCTGCCGCTGAACCCCGGGCTGAACGACCCGGCTTAAACGGTGCAGGGGTTGAAGCCCTTACCGAAAGGGCTGTGCCGGAAGTGCTGAGCCACCACAACCAGGCTTCTTCCGGGGAGGTTGAGGCGGCGGAATCGCCGAAACAGATTGTCGCCGAAAAAGGTGTCGCAGCGCCGGAATTGGCGAAAGCAATCGGCGCCGCTGCGGTAGCCGCGGTCCCACGCGTTCCGCCACAGGGTGTGGCGTCGCCTTTTGCGGAAGCGGTGCCGCCGAAGAATCGGCTTTTCTGGTCCGCCGTGCTGAATCCGGCCGCGGACGCTGGAAAGCCCGAAGAGCAAGATCAGAGCCACGTTCCACCGGTCCTGAGGAGCCTGCGTAAGTGCGAGGCCTGTGGCTTCCCAGTTTCCGCCAGCCGTGTGCTGTGCGTGGAGTGTGAAGAAAAGAAGTGGCGGGGGCAACTGAGGGTCCCGCCAGCGGGCCCGCCTCGACCGGGTGTTCTTCTTGAGAAGGCAGTCTTGGGCCCGCCTGCGGCGAAGGCCCCGACGGAAAATCAAGGCTCGATCGCGGCCCTGGAAGCACAGCGTCACCCAAACTCGGGTGTTGCCGCAAGCGCTAAGACCGGGGTGGGTACTGCCGCGGCGGTTGCTCCGGCTCTTGCGGCCGCTTCGGTTGCTCTGCCTTCCAAAACTGCAGGGGTAGCACCTGGCAATTCGACTTCGAGCGTCGCGGTGCAGACCTCGCCCGGGATGCGCCCAGAAGCGCCGGCAATCGCGGATGTGGCACCGCCCCCCCAAGCGCCAATGCGGGAAACCGAGTCGGAACCCCCTGCGCAGGCCGCAGCAGACGCCGCCCCCGAGTTCGTGTTGAGCGCTGGACTGGAGCCGTCGCAATCGTGGCTCTCGGCGAATAAGTACATCGTGGGGGTACTTCTGCTGGTCGCTGGGGTGGTGGTAACGGTCTTTCTGATGCGATAGGGAGGTTGGGAGAACGGGCGCTGACCCACCCGGTAGTGGGGGTGCTTTGCGCAAAATGTTGCAGTGCCCGGACCTCCTGAAACCCTTGACAACACAGGCCAGTCTGCTAAAGTGCGAGGTAAGGATTTGCCAACTACCACACAACTCGTAGGTGCCATGGATATGAAGAATGTTTATGAAGTGTTGCGGCAGAAGGAGATGGAGTTGACCCGCCTGGAGAAGGAAGTGGAGGCTCTCCGAGTGGTGGCCCCGCTGCTCTCCGAGGAAAAAGAACCGGACATGGTGAAGCCTACCCTGGCCGCCGCCGTCAACGGACCGCAGGCTACGGCTCGGATTTCCGTGCCCGCTCCGCCGTCCATTCCAGCGCCGCAACCGGTGCGCGCTGCCGGATGGGAAGACACCGCGAAGCGCTGGCCGTAAGCATTCCTTCAAGACTGTCGCTGCTCACGCGCTCGGCGGCGTGGGCGTAATTTTCACGGCCCGGGATGCGTCCCGGGCTGTTGTGCGTTTCGGCGATTTTCGTGCGCGGCCGAGCGGGAGGTGAATAAGAAGCTTGAACGACAGAGCCGAGTTGAGGCAAACCTACGCTCCGACAATCTCGCGCAGAGCCGCCAGCAGGCGGTCCACTTCTTCCAACGTGTTGTAGTGCACCAGGCCGATGCGCACGAAGCCGCCGGATTTTTCGACGTCGAGGTGCTCGGTCAGGTTCAGAGCGTAGTAGTTGCCATCCCAGGTAAAGAAACCCCGGTCGCCGAGTCTGGTGGCGAGTTCAAGCGGAGTGTGATTGTCAATTCTGACGGCGAGGGTGGCGCAGCGCTCCTGAAATCTGGCTGGATCGGTAATGCCGTAGATCTTGAGCCCGGGAATTTTCCCCAGGCCGGTCATGATGCGTTCCAGCAGGGTGCGCTCGTGCTCGTGAGAGGCCTCGTAAGCGGCTTCGATGGCGGCTCTTCGAGTGGGGGCCTCGGGGCGGATACGGCGGCCCACGTCGGCGATGTACTCCACGCATGCCGTGATTCCGGCGATGCACTCGTGGTTGAGCGTGCCCCACTCCCAGCAATTGGGAACGGCGTTGGTATTCGGCCGAACCTTATAAGGACGCAGTCGTTTGAGGTGTTCGCGCTTGCCGAAGAGCACGCCCATGTGTGGGCCAAAAAATTTGTAAGTGGAACACACCAGAAAGTCACAATCGAGGGCAGAGACGTCGATCAGGCCGTGCGGGCAGTAGTGCACGGCGTCAATGTAGGCGAGAGCGCCGGCGGCGTGCGCGAGGCGAACAATTTCCTTCACGGGATTGATGGTGCCCACGGCGTTCGAGGCGTACCCGACAGCGACCAGCTTCGTCTTTGAATTTATTTTCGACGTGAGATCGGCCATGTCGAGGGTGCAGTCCTCGTCGTGGATCTCGGTCCAGCGTACGGTGACGCCGCGGTCTTCGGCCATGGCAAGCCAGGGGGATACGTTGGCATCGTGGTCGAGGCGCGTGACGACGATTTCATCGCCCGGGTTGAGGTCGCGGCCGATCGCGCGCGAGATGGCGTAGGTTAGGGTCGTCATGTTCGGACCGAACGCGACTTCATCGCCGCCGCAGTGCAGGAAATCGGCCATCGCACTGCGCGCTTCCGCGATCATGGCGTCGGTGCGGCGGCTGGTGGCGTAGGCTCCGCCCGTGTTGGCGTTGTCGTGGCGCAGGTAGCCGGAGACGGAGTCAATCACGCGCTGCGGGACTTGGGTTCCGCCGGGGCCGTCGAGGAAGGCGGCGGGATGGCCGTTCACGGTTTGGGCGAGCGAGGGGAATTGGGAGCGGACGTAGATGAGGTCGAGGGCGGCGGGAGCGGCGGTTTCAGTGGTCGGCATGGTGATCTATTTTTATCACGAGTTCAGGACCTTACTTGGACGGCGCCCGAGCTGGGTTTAAGTCATGGGTTTTCGCGAAGAGAACCCTGAAAAAGCCCCACTTCAAAAAAGCCCCACTTCTCCTGAAGAACGCGAGAAATGGGGCACCCTCACTTTATCTCTGGCGCGTCGTTGCGGACGGCCCGAACGAAATCTGCTAACAGGCCGTAGGCGGTTGCGTACAGGCCGGGATTTTCTTCCGTGATGGCCAGGCCGGGGAAGATGTCGGTCTCGAAATAGATGTAGGAACTCGTGCCAGTGATGCGGGCCATGGGCTGCGTGCTGAGAATCTTTTCGGGCTTCACGCTGGCTTCGACGCCGGTTGCGGTGCGACAAGCGCGGCAGACCAGCTTGAAGGGCCAGCCATCGCGGCGGGCGTTGCGGAGAGCTTGCGGCGTGAGGTCGCGGATGCCTTCGCGCTCGATGTCTTCCAGGCGCACCGGGACGTCCATCAGGACCGTAATCAGGGCGGCGGTTTTCACAGCTGCGTCCCAGCCGTCGATGTCGTGGGTGGCGTCGGTTTCGGCGACGCCGAGGGCCTGCGCTTTTTTCAGCGCTTCGTCAAAGGTGAGGCCTTGCTCCATTTCACTCAGGATCACGTTGGTGGTCGAGTTGAGGATTCCGTGGAATCCCTGCAGGCGAATCGCGGGCATCTGAGCAAAGAAAGAAAAGATCGGGACGCCGTCCATCACGGTGGATTCGAAGAGGAATCGTTTGTCTTGTTTCGCGGCGAGGTCGCGGAGGTCGCGGTAGGCGTGGACGATGGGGCCTTTGTTCGCGGTGATGGCGTGGGCTCCGTGCTCGAGGGCAGCTCGAATGTGATCGACGGCGGGCTGGCCGTTTTCGACCTTGAGCGATGTAGCTTCGAAGAGGACATCGGCGCGGGCGGCGGCGAGCCAATGGCGGACGTTATTCTGTGGGGCTGTTGGGCTGACGCGAAGGGCCGAATTCGATTCCGGCCGTTCGCGGGCAGGAGTGCCCGCGCCACATACGGGGTCGGACACGGCGGTCGGGTCTAAGCCGTTGGGATCGGCGATCC
>JBARBI010000341.1:0-2619 GCA_049792875.1 Candidatus Sulfotelmatobacter sp. | reverse complement strand
GGAAGGCATTCATCAGAACGATGCCGTGAAGGCGCGCACGATACTTGGATGCACTTTCAACTTTGGTCTGATACTGCTCGTCGATTTTCGAGCCGATCAGGGAAGTGGATTCCTCCAGCTTCTGAACGCGTTCTTCGAGTGGGACTGAGCCCTGGGGAGTGGATGCGCTGGCCGCGCCCGAGGCCAGGGGCGATGGTGGTGTCGAGCCGGACTCGGCCACGACCGCCTCCGATCCGCGCGCGGGCGCGGGCCGTTCCAGCAGAGCCCGCGTGGCTTGCAGGTCCTGGTGCAACTGGTGCATCTCGGCGCGGGACTCGGCATTTTCGGCGCGCATCTCTTCCACCAAATTTCGAAGCTGGCGGACCTGATCTCGCAGGTCGCGAACAGCATTTGCGGCTTCGCCGCTTGCGGGAGCGGCAGTTGGCGCTCCCTGCGCCCGGCCGAGGGTGCTGAATAAGAGAAATGCGGCGACCGCTGTGGCGGCCCCGCGAACCGCAGAAGTCCTAAGACTTTTCACAACGTCCTCCTACACTTTCCGGGATCAGGCACTTCGCTGAAGAGATGGATTGTGCCTAGGGACCCGGATGCGAAATTGAATTTTGTGTGGCGCCATCCCGTTGCGCCGGCACAAGCGAAGGTACATCCGCGCTGGGCTCGCCGGCGCTGCGGGAGGAATCCTGCAGACGGCCCGGCAGAACGATGCGGAAAACCGTTTTGCTTTGGGCCGTGCGTTCTACAACAATCTCGCCGCCGTGATCTTGCACGATTTTCTGCACCACCGCCAGTCCCAATCCAGTGCCGTTTTCTTTGCCAAAGCTGACGAAGGGATGAAACAGGCGGTCGCTAATAGACTCAGCGATCCCGGGACCGTTATCGGCGACCGAAAGCGTAATGACCCCCGCAATCTCACTGGCCGTGACCTCCACCGTACCGCCCACTGGGGGCGCGGCTTCGCAAGCATTCAGGAGAAGGTTATACAAGGCGCGTTCCAGCTTGCGCTGGTCGAACCATCCGGAAACGTGGACGCCGCACTGCACGTCGATGGCGCGGTTGTGGTGCCGCGGATTCAAGCGGACGGCTAGAACGGCCCGCTGGATTGTTTCCGAGACGTTGGCGTATGCGGGCGTCATGGATTCGCGGGTGCGGGCGAATTCGAGCAGGGAATCGATGAGGTCTGTCATCAGGTTCACGCCGCTGCGAACCTCCTGATACAGTTCTTCGCGCTGCAGGGGGGTGAGATGACTGTCGCAAAGGAATTCGGAGTTCGCGACGATGGCGGCCAGGGAATGGCGGAGATCGTGCGAAATCGAGCTGGCCATGCGTCCGATAGTAGCCAGTTGCTCGGACTCGATCAGGTCGCGCTGGGTCTTGAGAAGGCTGGCGCGCATGCGGTCAAAGGCTCGGGTCAATTCGGCGACTTCGTCCCCGCCCCGGGAATCCAGCGGATGATGGAAGTCTCCGCCCTCGAGGGCGCGGACGCCAGCCACCAGACTACCGAGCGGGCGCGTGAAAGTGTGGGAGATGAAGAACACGAGTCCGCTTCCCACCAGGATTGCGGCCAGGCCAAGCAAAAGGAGATAACGATTCAGTTGATCGACAAACTTCGTGGCCTGGTCATAGGAGCCGAGGACGGTCAAGCGAACCGGCCCGGGTTGAGACCCGGACAGGACCAGGGAAGTGGCCAGAAATCGTTCGCTGCCGATTTCGATATCGCGGGGATCATCATGGACCGAGTCGGCGATCAGATCGTGAATGCTCGCGCCATTTAGGATTGCGGGCGGCAACGTGGTCGCCACGATTTCGTTCCCGTAGGAAAATGCCACCTCGCTGCCGGCTACTTTGCTGACTTCGCGGGCCAGGCGATTGTTCATCTCGTACCCAATGACGAGGAAGCCGAGCAGAGTTCCCTCGGTTCGGGTGCCGCGATAGATGGGCTCGATAAAAGCCTGATAAAGATGGTGCTCGCCCAGCCACCAGTGGCTTGATTCCCCTCGATCCTCCTCCAGTGACTGCTGGAAAAACTTTTCCGCGGCCTCTCGTGTAAATCCGGGCGTCTTGGTATGCAGTGCAACGACTTGACCGCTGCGATCGACCAGCACAAAAAGATCGCTGGCCGCGATCTGCCAGACGTCTTGCGACGCATCCTGGATAGTGAGGGGATGGGCGCTGGTCATGATGGCCCGCGTGATAGGAAGGTTTGCCAGCAGGGCCACATCATTCGTCAGCATGGGTTCGCGCTCAAGCCGAAAATCCTGGAACGCGGCGACGGAATTATGCAGATTGACCGCAATGCTCTGCCGGACGTTGCCGCGAACACTCCGCTGCACCAGCAGCAGGCTGGTGGAAGTCAGGCCCGTGGTGATGAGCAACATGGAGAGCAGGAAGCGGGTACGCAGGCGCAGGCGCGGCAGGAGTCCAGAGCCAGACTGAGTCTGAGAAGAACGGGGCCCGGGTTCGTGAGACGGGTTCACGAGAATCAGCGGACGAATTTGTATCCCATGCCATGCACCGTGCGGAAGTGTACCGGGCTCGATGGGTCCTTCTCCAGTTTCTGGCGGAGTTTCAGAATGTGGTTGTCCACGGTACGGGTCGAAGGATAGTTCTGGTAGCCCCAGACTT
>JBARBI010000340.1:0-2756 GCA_049792875.1 Candidatus Sulfotelmatobacter sp. | reverse complement strand
GCCAATAAAGGCGCTGGTCCCTTTTGCAGAGGATCCCAGCAATGGATTTGTGCCCGGCAAACCTGTCGGGTTCATTGGGGTTACGGGCATTTCCAATTACACGGGCGGCCCCGGCGCGGGTGGAGAGATCAACTACGGCTTCAATTCAATCCAGGTCTACGATGATCTGTTCTGGACGAAGGGGATTCACTCGTTGAAGTTCGGAGCCAATGTTGAACGCCTGCAGGACAACGAGCTTGGCACCTCAAAGCCGAATGGAGTCTTTAATTTCACGTCGCTCGCGAATTTCTTGACCGACCAGCCGGCCGCATTCAGCGCAGCGCTCACCCAAACTGTCGCCCCATTCAACTTTCGTCAAACGATAGTCGGAGTATACTTCGAGGACGACGCTCATTTGGCCGCGAATTTCGTCGCGAATTTTGGGCTGCGATATGAGATGTCGACTGTGCCAAGCGAAGTGAATGGCCGGCTAGCGAACCTGCGTAACATCACTGACTCTACTGCGCATCTTGGTTCCCCATATTTCTATAATCCAACGTATCGAAATTTCGAACCGCGAATTGGATTCTCGTGGGACCCCTTTCATTCCGGCCGTACTGCTGTGCGAAGTGCTTTCGGCATCTACGACGTTCTGCCTCTTACATATGAATTCGGGGCCAACGCCTACATGGCTGCCCCGTTCTTCCAACTCGCGACGATCTCGTCAGGACTAACGGCAGGAAGCTTTCCTGCGGCCGCATTCACCTTGCTGACAGCGAATCGGCTGCGCTACGAGCATATTGATTTATATCCCAAACGTAACTATGTGATGAGCTGGAACTTTAATATCCAGCAACAATTTGGTAGCAATCTGGTCGCAACGATCGCATACGTCGGTTCTCACGGAGTCCATCAGCCATTCCAAGTTCAGGACATGGACATCGTTCTACCGACCTCACACACTTCGGCTGGTTACTTCTGGCCCACTCCTGCAGGGAGCGGTACGCGCGTCAATCCCAACGCTGGGCAAATCACTGGAGTTCTATGGAACGGTAGCAGCGTCTATGACGCACTGCAAACCCACATTGTGCGGCGCATGACGAAAAGCCTGCAGTTCGGTGCCTCGTACACTTGGGCTAAAACCATCGATACCAGTTCCGCCTCTGTTGCGGGAAACCAGTTCCTCAATTCCATATTTAACTTACCCTGGTTCGATACGAGCGTGAACCGCGGACTGTCCGACTTCGATATTCGTCAAAATGGTGTGTTCAACGCAATTTGGCAGGTTCCTACCCCCAGTAACGAAGGCGGCGTGCGCTGGTTCGCTAGCGGGTGGCAAATTGGCGGAATTTACCAAGTCAGCAGCGGCATGCCGTTAACGCCACTAATCGGAGGGGATCCTCTCGGTTTGAAGACCGCGTACCCATTTGATTTCCCTGACCGGATATTCGGGTCGGGTTGCGAGTCAGCCATCAATCCCGGCAATCCGGCAAACTACATCAAGACTCAATGCTTCTCGTTCCCCGCGCCCGCCACGCGAATGGGAAACGCGAGCCGAAACAGCTTGATTGGGCCTGGCCTCTCGAACTTCGATCTTTCACTGTTCAAGAACAATCAGATTAAGCGTATTTCAGAAACCTTCAACATTCAGTTCCGGGCGGAATTCTTCAATGTTCTGAATCACGCGAATTTCTTGTCCCCTGTCGCCAACAATGCCCTATTTAGTGCCAACGGAGCCGCGGTGACGACCGCGGGCCTGATTACCGCGACCTCGACATCCTCCCGTCAGCTTCAATTCGCGTTGAAAATCGCATGGTGACTACCAGCTCCGCGCGATGCCTACACCTTCTGTGCCGCTACTTTCACGCCTGAGATAGACAGTTATTGCCTTCTTTTTGTCCAGCCTTATCCACCCCCAATAAAAGTCAGCAGACCCACAGTGTCAAAGTCAGGATGTCGGAATACTGCCGTCTGCACAAAACCATCCGCCCTATGGCGCCAGATCCACTGCTTGGGCATGTCGGCACTAGTCTGCAAAGGCCCGAGATGTGGAACATCAGGTGCAAAAGAGAATGCGGGTAGGAGTCGCGGTCCCTTTGGGATGTGCGACTAGAAACTCTGCCCTCGCCATATTTCTTGCAAATCTGAAGGAGCGTAATTGATGGCTGCCTCACCCGTCCACGTCGAGTCTCAAGCACCCGCGTCGAGGCCGGAACTTCCAAGAAAAGAGCCGAGCGTACCTCAGCTCTCTTCTCAGTGGCAGAGATACGTCACGCCTATCCTGGTTGTACTGCTCGCTCTCGCGGTCTTGATCACCGTTACCCATAAATGGAATTCCTGGGAAGGCGGCAAACCGGAACAGGAAACCGATGACGCTTACGTCCGAGGCGATCTCACGCCGCTCAGTACCAAGGTTTCCGGCATTGTTGGCGCAGTCCATGTCTCTGACTATCAGCAGGTCCACAAAGGGGACCTGCTGATCGAACTGCAAGACAATGATTACCAGGCGCAGGTTGGTCAGGCGAATGCGGCGGTAGCAGCGGCAAAGGCGGCCATCGAGAACAACCGCCGTCAGAAATTACTACAGCAAGCCAAAATTGATCGGGCACTCGCGGGAGTATCGCAGGCGCAAGCCGAAATTGCCGCGGCGGAAGCGGGAATTGCAGGTGCGCAGGCCGACCTCGACCGCAATTTTTCCGAGCGCACCCGGCAGGAGGCTCTCCTGGAGACCAACTCCACCACTCGTCAAAAAGTTGAACAAGCGGTGGCTGCAGAAC
>JBARBI010000339.1:0-29449 GCA_049792875.1 Candidatus Sulfotelmatobacter sp. | reverse complement strand
CCGATATTATTCAGGCACAACGCCTCGTAGTTTTCGTCGCCCGTGTCGCGCTGGATCTGCAGCGACTCCTTGTACTTTTGCAATGCCTCGTCATAATCGCCCTTGGCCTGGTACACCACGCCCATGTCATTCAGCGTGTCGCCTATTTCTTTCTTGATGCCGATCTCACGCTGCAACTGAAGCGCCTGATTGTAGCTGGCAAGGGCTGCGTCAGGCTTTCCTTGCGAGTTCTCGACCACAGCCATCTCCACGAGACTGCCGGCCAAATTGCGTTTCAGGCCAAGCCGGCGGTTGATGGCCATCGCATCCTGGTAGCTGCGCATCGCATCATCGGGCTTGTTCATCAGCCGGTACGAGATTCCCATCGATTGGAGGATCAGCGCCTTCAATTCCTGAACGTCCATCTGCACCGCCAGCGACAAACCCTTGTTCAAGGGCTCGAGCGCAGCTTGCGGGTTGCCATTCACGATTTCGACCACTCCCATCTGCCACAGGGCCTTGATGTTCTTCGGATCCGATTGCAACAGTTTCGACACCTGGTCACGAGCCTTGTCGTAAGCGCCAGTCTCGGTGTAAAGGCTTCCCAGGGCTGACTCCACATCGGAGTTGTCAGGCATGCTCTTCGCCAGGTTCTCGTAGGCTTCGATCGCCTTCTTGTTGTCTTTCATGACCCGCGCGTGCGTCGCCTGGATGAGGTACTTTTCGGCCATGGGCAACGGTTGGCTGAGGTCGACCGCTTTACGGGAGGCCTGCTCCGCATCGCCATCGTACCCGAGCGCGGAGTCCGCGTCCGCTAAGCGGGAATAAGCGAGGGCAAATTCCGGGTCTTCTTTAGCGGCAGACTGGAAAGGTCTGATCGCGTCCAGGTTCTTGCCATCTCGCAGGAGCTGAACACCCTGGTTGTAATCTCGCAGTGCCTCTGGCGAACGGGAGCTTGGCTGGAAGGAACTCGCCTTGAGTTCGTTAATCACGTCCGGCGAGAAAGCCAGATTGTTACGGATCGCGGTGGCCAGACGATCCACCGCCCCGGGAATATCCTTTTCGTCGACGGCTTCGATTTTGATGGGAACGCTGCGATCATGCTTGAGGTCTTGCAAGGTAGCGTCGATGCGTATCTGGCCACCGAATTTTGCATATTGTCCCCAAACCAAGGTATCCGCGTTACTGAACTCGGCCAGCCGGCGCAAAGTTGCCGGCTCGATGGAAGCGTTAGGCGCAACCCGGAGATCGGAAAGCACCTGGTGCAGCCGATCTTGGGAGACCGCGCGCAAACGCGCGGACTGGCCCACATCCGTGCTCAACATGTCGGCAAGACTGGGTCCCAGCCAATCGACGCTCGGATCTCCGGAGGCGTTGCGAAAGGGCAAGATCGCCAATGACAGTGCCGGTCCAGATACAGTTTTCTTTGGCGACGGCGAGAAGAGCGGACCTCGGAACACATAGCCCACGATTGCCAGCACGACCACGGTCGCAATCCCGGTTATCAGCGGCCAGTGAGTCGTTCGTCCCCAGGGCTCGACGGCCGGTTGGAAACGCAACGTTGCTGCCGCTCCCTTGCCCTGCCACTCTTCCAGGTCGCGCAGCAACTCGCTGGCACTCTGGTAGCGCGATTTGGGATCACGCTCCAGGCTCTTGCTCACGATGTTGCTGAGCGGGATTGGAATCGTCCCGTCGTGATCGGAGACCGGGATCGCTCGTTCCTGGGTCCGCTTGATCAAACTGGCCACGACGCTCTCAGCGGTGTACGGCGTCTTGCCGATCAGGAGCTCGTAGAGAATCAACCCCAAAGTGAAGAGGTCGGAGCGCTGGTCCAGTTCCTTCGCCAGTGCCTGCTCAGGCGACATGTATTCCATGGTCCCGACCAGGGCTCCGGTTTGGGTCATGCCGCCGCCTGCGATGGTCCGAGCTAGGCCAAAGTCCATTAACAGGATCCGGCCGGTCCCGTCACGCATGATGTTCTGGGGCTTCAGGTCGCGGTGAATTACCCCCACAGCGTGTGTGGCTTCCAGGGCGCGGCAGATCTGTTGCGTGATTTCCACTGCTTCTTCAGGAGAAAATTTCTTCTTCTCCTGAATCAGCGAACGCAGGTCGACGCCTTCGACGAACTCCATCGTGATGAACTTCACGCCATCGGCATCGCCCAAATCGTAGATTCGGATGACATTTTTATGCGTGACCTGGTGAGCCAACAGGAGTTCTTGCTTAAATCGGGCCAGGATGGAGGGGTTGGCAGCCAGTTGCGGCCGGATGAGCTTGAGAGCCACAGGCCGGTCCAACTCCCGGTCCATCGCCTTGTACACCGCACCCATACCGCCCTCACCCAGCAGTTGCAGGATCTCGTAGCGGCCGCCCAGCACGTCGCCGGGTTCGAGCGCGGGGCCGCCCGTCTGAACGCGTGCAGGGCCGGCACCGGTCGAAGCGGGGGCTGGGATCGCGTCGATGAGCGTGGCATCCGCATCCACTTGAGTCGCATAGGGATCCAAAACCGAGTTCGGAAAATCAACTACGGTCCCGTCGGGATCAGGCGGAGGGTTGGAGCTGGCGCTGTCCCCTTTCATGGGAACACTCACACCGGGCGAATTCGTGCCGTTTTCTGGATCTTGAGGATCAGACCGCGGATTCCGATTTTGCATGAGTCGCCTGGCTGGGTCCAGACAAAAGGCCGCAAATTTGCGCGGCGAACCGCACAAGTCCTTAAAGTATATACCGCAGTGGGTCCCTCATTCCCGCGAAATCCTTAGTCAATCCAACCTCTGGGCCCATCGGCGGCCGCCTTGATGTAGTCGTTTGCGGCCGTACTAAGCCTGGACTGATGGCGACTCTTCTGGAACCGGGCGACGGTTGAGGACGGTGAGAGACGAACCGTTCCTCTCCGGTGCCCAGGTCAACTAAGGGATCGTCAGATCGCTGAGAAGTGCGCCTTACGCGCGACGTCCTGGTCAGACCACGCTGATCGCCACCTGCTCAGTCTCAGGAACAACTGCGGCAACCGCGGCTGGCGTGGCAGTCGGCAGCTCCGCCAAGGGGCAGTTCGGCGACAGGTAGCTCAACTTGCGCTGGATGATCTCTTGGGAGTACTTGCCCAGGTAATGCGAGATCGTCTCCACGCGGATCTTGATTCCGCCCGATGGTTTGGTCGAGTCGAGGTCGCCGAACTTGAAGTATAGAGTCCCGGTGGCCTCAACGATCTTCTGCGCCGGCGTATAAGTGGGCTGATCCATGCCGCACTCATAGCTGGAAAGTCGCACCACGCAGGTAATCCAGGGGCAGCGCGTGGCGACCTTTGCTCCCCACATGATCTCGTTGGTGTTGCTGCTGTAAGAAGACGTCCACACATCGGCGATGTCGAACGGGCTCTTAATGCGCCCTGCCTTGAGGTCCGCCTCGAACAGCCAGTTCATCAAGTCCATGTCGGCGGGCAGGTACTGCAACCACAGGATCGGATAACCGCAAGCCTGGATGTCAGCCTCGATCTCGTGGCCGATGCCGGTGTCCATGTGGTAGGGACGAGCCAGCACGAGAACGCAAGGTTTCTGATTCTTCGCACACCACGTCAGGATTTCGCGCCCCTGCTTCCGAATCCGTTCGGTAACGTCGTCCAGCGCGGCAAAACCAGCTTGCACCGCGCGCGCGGTCTCCTCCTCGTCGAGATCGAAAACGTCTTTCAAAGTAGCATAGAGTTGCCCCGTCACCATGTGTCGATCACCCAGACTGACGAACGGCGACGCGTACACGATGTTGTTGTCCGCAAAGATGTCGCACTCCTTGAGAAATCCAGCCTTGATATTTTCCGGCCCCGCCATGACGCGCGTGCAGGTTACCGTGTCCACCACGTGACCATACAGCACGGAAGGCAAGGAGTGAATCATCGGGCTCAGGAGCACGTTGATTTTCTTCTTCTGTCCGAAGATTAACTCGCCATAGTGTCCGCTGATGGCCTTTACGGGATAGCAGCAGTCCACCGTCCCGCGTCCCTTGCCGTACTCGCGGCCCTGCTCCTCGGAGGTGTCGGAACTGAAGATGATGTTTTCCGAAGACACGCCCAGCTCTTTCAGGAAGCCCACCCAGAACTGGTGAGTCGTCCAGATGTTGAGCACCTTGGGAATGCCCACGCGCAACTGGGAGCGGTCCTTGACCTTGGCCGCGCCTCTAGTTGCGGCGGAACCCTTCTTGCCGAACCATGTCTGCAATGTTTGGAAAGGCATTCTTCGTTTTCTCGATTCCGGCCTTAATGACCTTCATTTCAGTCAAGTCTTCGACCAGTCCCTTCGGACAGGAGTTGTTCACGATGACCCGCTCCCAACCTTTCTCCAGCGGAACCTTGCTCCAGGGGCGCCCCCTGCCCTCGAGCAGTGCGACATCGATAAAGCTGCGCTGGCAGTTCACCGGGCACCAGTGACAGACGGTGTCATTCGAGGTCGCGGTCTTGTAGGTCAGTTTCTCGATGGAGTCGAATCCGCGAAAGACCGTCCGCCCGCCGTTGTTCCACCAGTCAAGGGCAACCAGGGCGGCGCCAATCGCGCCCGCTTCCCCGGAGTATGGATGAACCACCACCTCCGCATCGGGAACCTTGCTGAGGATGAAATCCACCTGCGTCTTCACGACCGCCAGGTTACGGTGCGTCCCGCCCTGCAGGATGTACTTCTTGCCGACCTGCTGCAGGTTGTTCATGCCGCCGGCGTAGATCCAGACGTTGAGCGGCAGGATGGCGCAGAGTCCGGCGAGGATTTCTTCCGCCTGCCATCCCTTACGCTGCTGGTTTACGATGTCACTCTGCAGAAACACGCCGCACCCCATGGACAGTTGTGGCATCGCCTGCGCCTTAAACGCACCATCCGCCATGTCGCCCATCGGTATGTTGAAGCGCTCGGCCACGCCCTGCAGGAACGCGCCGTTGCCCGAGGAGCACTGCGAGTTCAGACGGAAGTCGGTAACCGCGCCGTTGTTGAGGATCATGATCTTCACGTCCACGCCGCCAACATCGCAGATGCAATCGGCATCGGGAAAGAAGTGAAGACCAGCAGAGGCGTGGGCAATGGTTTCGACCACCGGACAATCAGCGCCTAGAATCCCATTGAGCAGATCCTTGCCGTAGCCGGTGAGGGCGAGGGCCAGAATGTCCTGGTCACTCACCACCGCGCGCACCTGGCGAAACAGGGCCTTGGCGTCTTCAATGGGGTTGCCTTTGCTAAGAGCGTAGCAGGAGAACAAAAGTTCCTTCTCCGGCGACAGGCAAACCGCCTTCGCAGTTGTGGAACCGAAGTCGCAACCCAGAACGATCGGACCGAGAGTAGCGGTAGAAACAGCCACCTCCCTGGCCGGTGGCGCTGCCTGGGGTTTCTCGTACCGCGCCTTGAAGGTGGCGAGATCCGTGTCGTCTTTGCAAAGCCCGCCACGTCCAATTTTCTTCTTCTCTTCGTACTGCCCTTCTTCGATCCAGTACTGGAGCTTGCCGGATCCCGTGTAAAGGCCGGTTGCGCCGTTCTCGCGCAAAGCCACTTCCACGCAACCCAGCGCGGCATAATACAGGGCGTTGTCGGGTACGCGGATCAGCGAAGAAACCTCGCGATCATCCGACACCGTGACCTTGCGCTCCTTCCACACTTTGGCCAGGTGATGACGCCAGGCCTCCTGCAAGCCCTTGAAGAACAGATTCGGACCACCGAGCAGCAGGATCTCCGGCATGGGCGTGTTGCCACGGGTCAAGGTCGCCAGGTTTTGGTACACCACCGCCTCGAACAGCGAAGCAATGATCTCTTCCACCGGAACGCCGGCCTTCAGCAGCGTGTTCGCGTCGGCTTCCGCAAAGATGCCGCACTTGCTGCTGATTTTGTGCAGCGGATATCCGGAATATCCCATGTTGGAAAGGGTTTCCGGAGGAATCTCCAGTTTGCGCGCGGTCTTCTCGATGAAGGTCCCGGTGCCCCCCGAGCACGCGCTCTGCATCAGCACCTGCTTGCTCCGTGCGATCCCCTCCCCCTGAAAGAAGATGGTCTTCATGTCCTCTCCGCCGATTTCGCTGACGAAGCGAACGTTGGGATGAAGCTTGTCCACCGCGGCCGCCACGGCGACCACTTCCTGAATCACCTTACCCCCGACCAGGGGCGCAATGATGCCCGCCCCCGATCCGGTGAAGTAAACCCGGTCCCGCCCCGGCGTGAGACCGTGCTTGCCTTCCAGCAGAGTGAGGAAATGAAGCACCTTCTCCGCCTGCCGCGTATTGTGCCGCTCGTACGCCTGGGCCAGCACATCGCCGCGAGGTGACGCCAGGGTGTACTTGCAGGTGGTGCTGCCCACGTCCAAGCCGCAGATCAGGCTCTCGCCTTCGAACACTGCGGGCGAATGTTCGGGAACCGGCAGCACGCCTGGCATGCCGTCCGTCGATTGAATCTGCACTAACCCGTTTGCCATGACTCTCCCTCTTATCTCTAACCTGGTTCAGTGCACCTTCCGCTCAGGCCCGGGCCAGTCCAAGATCCTGAGCGAGGTGGAGAACATAGTTGGCAGACGTTCCCGCGTATCCCTTGTGCGGAACCTTGTACGTGGCCCGCCTCAGTTCGGGATGATGTTTCTCGAATTCGTGGACCGCCTCGACCGTCAAGCCGGTCTTCTTCAGCACATCCTCAAATTCGGCCTGAGAACGCTTCTTGGCCTCTGTCAGAATCATCTGACAGCGGGACAGAGCGTGCACCTCGGCATCGCCTTTCACTTCGATCGGCGCATAAAGCAGGTCGGGATACTTCCCGATCACGTTCGCCATCGAACCAATCGACATCGTGTTCGGCATGCAGGAGTACGGCGAAAGCTCGCAAATCATGTGCGCTTTCTTGTGGTGGTAGGAGTAGAGAGCCTTCCCGATCAGCATGTGGCCTTCCCCGCCGCGGAGCTCGAAGTGATAGAACGGCTCGGCAAGATCCTTCAGTTCCACTTGATCCGGTAGTTCGTTCGGAATGTTCGCCAGCGCTTTGCGGAAGCGATTGTAGGTGCCGACATAAATTCGCTCCAGTCCATGCAACAGCAAGTCGTCGCGCTTGGGATGCTTGCTGGTCGAGTGCCGATGCTCCAGCTTGCGGATCACTGGATGCATCAGGTAGTGCAGCCAGACCGCCACCGGCGGAGGCGTAACCTCGGAGTCTTCCTGCTCCAGCCATTGCTTGATGTTGTAGTTGCCTTCGCCTTCGTGCGTCTGGAGCCAGAACTCACCGGTGATCTTCACCCGGGCCTTCACCCGCGTGCGGTCCACTTCGATGGCGTCCCACTTCTTGCGGACTTCGCGCAACGCCTTGGTGAAGTAGCTGGTGGTCAAGTGCCAGGCGAGCGTTCCCAGTTTTGTGCCGTGATGGGGCCGCTCGTTGAATACCTTGTACAGGTATTCAATGCAGTCCTTGAGCACCGCATCGGTCTGGCCGCGATTCACTTCGTAGGGACGAGTCGCATACTCCAGGTCGGTGATCACATCGCCGCAGAGAATCGACCAGATCAGGCCGAGGCTGAGTGGCATGTTGATCTCCAGTCCGCCTCCCCCGCTTTCGCCCTGATCGAGTTCATCCTGCGCCAGCAGGAACAGGCGGAAATCCTTCAAGCCGAGGCCATCGAGAGCCATGGCATAGGATTCGTGATACTGTCCGAAGCGGCAAGGACCGCACGCTCCGGCCGTCAGGTACACGTACTTCTTGTTCACTTCGTCCTTACCGTGCTCCGCCACTTCCTTTTTCAGGAAGTTCACCAGACTCCCCGTGGTGAAGATGGTGGGACAACACGCCCCGACGTCGATCAGTTCTTTCCCGGCGTCGAGGTCCTCGCGCGCAATATTGGGCAGCGGTTCGGCTTTGTACTTCATATTGTGCAAGGCGCCCTGCATCAGGCGCTCATGCTTCCATGTCAGTCCGCCGAACAAAAGCGTGGTTTCATCCCGCTGCTCGCGCGTGAACGGCTTGGGCCGGTAAGCTTGGTAGTGCTTCACCGGTTGTGCACTGTGGTTGACGTCGAGATTGGTGTCGATGGTTACCAGCTGTCCCATATCGCTTTCTCCTTCCAAAAAGTTTGGGGCCCGGGGCCTACTAAATGGTCGATCCTTCCAGTTCCGCAGTCGCCAGAGAAGGTCCCACTGGACCACCTCTCCAATGCCGGCTAAGAACCGGATGTTGCAGACCGTGACGTCGGATCAATAGCACCACGATTCCGAAACAGGCTCCGGCGATCAGCTGAGAGGCGATTGGAATGTGCAACGCATTGATCAGGCCATAGCGGTCGGCGGCTCGCCCGATGATCAGCGGCGCCAGTGCCATGGCAAAGAGATTGACGAAGAGGTAATAAAAGCCCAGCGCCGTCGCGTGACCGCTGGGCGGGATCAGATCGTGAATCGTCGCCGTCAGTGGGCCGTGATACCAGCTCATGAAAAACGCGCCCAATCCGAAAAACAAAAGAAATGGAATCTTGGCGTTGGTGTGCAGCGCAATGAAAATGGTTGGCGCACCGAGCAGGAATCCGATCGGGATGATCAGAGCGCGTCCCCACGGCCGCCAGTGCGCGATGCGGTCAGACAGATACGCCCCGACCGCGATGCCCAGCGCGCCGCCTAATACCACGGTGAGTCCTAACGCCAATCCAGCCTCCCGTGCGGTGAAGCCTTTCTGCTCCTGTATAAGATCTGGTCCCCATGAAACGTAGCTGTAGCCCGCAAAACAGGCAAACCAGCCCGCTGCTAGAACCGCCAGATACGCCGGCACCCGCAGCAGGTCCTTCAGATGTAGTTGTTCCTCGGAGCGATCTCGAGGCGCTTCCGGAAGCCGCATCGCGGTCAGCCCCAACACCAGCCCTGGGATCCCCACAAAAAAGAACGCCGTACGCCAACCGAAGGATTGCGCCATCATACCTCCTAACGCAATTCCTGTCGCGCCCCCAAGAAACATTCCTATGTCGCAGGATCCCTGGATGCGGGCCCGGAGGTTCTTCGGGAACGAGGCGCTCAGCAGGGCCGCGCCCGCTGGAGTGTAAGCCGCCTCCCCGACCCCTACCAACGCCCGGGCCGCCAGCAGCGTCCGGAAAGACCCCGCCAGGCCGCTGAAGAAGGTCGCTCCGCTCCAGAACAAGACCCCAGTGCTGATTACGGAGCGGCGCGAGAAACGGTCAGCCAGCATCCCGAGCGGGAACGTGCTCAGCGAGAGCACCACCGTAAACGCCGTCGCCAGGAGCCCGAGCTGCTCGTACCGGAGGCCAAAGTCTCGGCGGATCGCCGGGAATAGCGAAAAAATGACCTGGCGGTCCACGTAGTTCACGAAGTTGACCAGCATCAGGATGATCAATACCCGCCACTGCTTGCTGGTGAAATCGGGTACACGCATATTCGCCGTTCACGGGTCCCAGCCGGGCTGGTCGCCAACCTCCCACTGTTCTTATTGGACTTACACCCACTTTCCAAGCGACAACCTTTGACACTGGGCCTGGCAGCGCAAAAGTCGTACTTTGTCGCACCCGAATTCTTCGGATTTGTGTTCGGCAGGCCCCGTAAACTCCCAGGTGTGTCCGACCCGACACGCTATTTAGGGAGATTCGCAGGAAGCTTCAGCCCCAGCCGTGAGATGAAGCGGGCGAAGCGAGGATCCTGACGCAACGGGTCCGCTAGGGGCTCTGTAGGGAGGTACACCAGGTACTCGCAGCGCTCGTCATACGCCCTATCCAGCCATTGGAAAGCCTTGTCCTTGTCCCCCAGCCCGACATACACGAGAGCGATGTAGACCGCGGGAACGTACTTCGTAGTCCGCATCTGCTCGAGGTGGGCCACACCTGAGCGTGCGAGGGCAGTCTTCCCGGAAACAGCTTCCGCATGAGCTGATAACGCCAAGAGACCAGGGTCATCGGGCACGACCGCCAGAATCGAACGGTATGCGCCCAGCGCCTCTTCCGCCATGCCCTTCTGCTCGTAAGCTCGGCCCAGGTTGATCAGCGCAACCGCATAGCTAGGATCCTGAACCAGAGATAACTTGTTGTAGGTGATAGTGTTATCGAACTTTCTGGCGTGATAGTAAGCTTCGCCCAGTGCGGAATCCATCAGTGGCGAATTGGGCTCGAGCTGCTGCGCCGTTTCTCGCTCCTCAATTGCCTCCTCCAACCTGCCCATGGCCGTGAGGTAGTAGCCATAATACTGGTGCGCGGTCGCCGAGCTCGGACGCAATGCCAGCGCCCGGCGAAACTCTTTCTCGGCTGCCGGATAGTTCCGGTCGTACACCAGTTCGACATAACCTAAAGAGATGTGAGCGTCGGGCAGCGAATCGTCCAGCTGAATCGCCTTCTCGGCGGCCGCCCTCGCCTGAGGGAAGGCTTGTTTGGGAGGTAATGCCGTGTAGGGCGCTGATCCCAACAGCGCGTAGCTGTCCCCCAACCCAGCATAGGCCGAAGCAAACAGCGGATCCGTACTAATCGCCTGCTGGAAATAACTCACCGCGCCCTTCAGGCTTTCGCTCGTACGCTTGCCCCAAAGAGCTCGTCCCATCAGATACGCTTCGTAGGCTTCCTTAGGCGGGCGATGCTCCGCATGACCACTGATCGAAAGCGCCCGCAGAACTTCATCCACGATCCGGTTCGCGATTTCAATCTCTTTGGGGATGAGATCTTTCCGCTCGAATTCCCAGCTGTCTCCCCACACGACATGGTTTTGCGGTTTGGCTGCAAACACTCGCGCGGTGATCGCCACCTGATTGTCTTCGGTCCGCACACTGCCTTCCAGACGGTAATCCGCCGAACGCTCCACCGTCACCGAGAGTGATCCGGGATTCAGACTGCCGAGCCGGCTCATCATCTCATCCGTGAGTCCGCGCGCGATTCGCGATCCGTCGGCGTCCCCCTTCGGAGTATCGAACGGCAGTACCCCCAGCGTCGGTGTGAGTTTAGGTGCGGGTGGGATGTGAGTAAAGTACCAATAGACAGCTCCTGCGACGAGCAACGTGGCGACGACGGCGCTCCAAAACACAGGCCGGCGTGGCTTTGGAGGTGGTTCGACGTCAACCCGCAGGACTGGAGGGCCGGGCTCAGGTTGTGCCGGAGAGTCAACCTCTGGTTCCGAGGTCAGATCAGTGTGGCGATTCCACCATGCGTCCAGTTCACTTTTGTAGGCATAGACTCTCCCGAGTTCCTCACTTACATCAGCGCGGAGACGCCGAATCGGAAGCCCCTTGTTCTTTTCCCAACGTTGAACGGTCCGTTCTGTCTTGCGCAGGTAGTCCGCGATCGCTTTCCAGCCCTCAAGCAGATCGTCCGTTCGAACTTCGTCGAGTTCTGTTCGAGGTCGTAAGTTTCCCGCCACTTATGGGGACCTCCCCCCAGAAGAGATCGCCGAAAGTGTACGCTGCAAGACGTTCTGACACAATTGGATACTGAATGATCAGCTCAACCCCAGCAGTTCCTGCACGGCCCGGTAGCCCTGGTCGATGGCCTGGTCGGTATAGGCGGCCGCCGCCGCGTCGGAATTGGCAATCGTAATCCTGCCGTGACGCTGGCGCGCGATGTCGCAGGGGCGTTGGCCGCTCGGCCAGTCCGGGTCCCACAGCGGGTTGTATTCGTAGGCATAGCCGTGGGGCCAACGGTTCACAGTGATGGCGTCGATGTCGCGCGCCGGATCAAAACCGCCTCCCCCCAGCACTCGTCCCAGTTGGTCCCGGATGTTCCGCTCGAACGTTTCAAAAGGAGTGGCCAGTAGTTCGTAGTGTCCGGCGCGCTGTTGTTCCCTGGCGGACAAGCCCGGCTGGCACGGTGTGCGCAACATCCGCACCAGGATCGGCTCTTCCGGCGAATGCGAACACTGATAATCCCCGATGTTCACCGGCTGATCGAGATTCACTGAAGAGTGGTACATACCCGGGCACGATGCACCGCGAATCCCCAGCTTGTGAAAGGAATTCCAGTTCTTGATGGCCACTACGGTATAGACCAGCGGGACCTTCACTCCATAATGCAGCGCTTCTTTTTGCTTGGCTGGCAGTTCCTCGCACAAATAGGGAATCACCATGTTCCAGCAAGCAAGGACGCCCCCTTTGCCACGGACCGTGTATGCCTTGTTGTCCCGACCGTAGGTGACTTCTACTTCCTTTGCGGACGCAGCATCTCCAACATGCCGTACTCTCACCGCCGTGCTGCTCAGACGCATGCGGATGGGCGACCCACTGCCGTCGAGACGACTGTAATCCACTTTCGCGGTCACGACGTCCTCGGCGGTACTGCCCGGAACCGACCCCGGAATTAAGGACCGCACCAGCATGCGGGCAATCGACGCGTTTCCGTCAGGGAAGTGGAAGTGATAGCGCTGCTGCGGCGTGACCTCTCCCAGTGCCGTGAACGTGAGTCCTTTCGACGGGACGCGATCGAGTGCCAGGCCCTGAAATCCCGGAAAGTTCACTGCCCAGCAATCCAGTGCCGGTACCGCATCGATTCCAATCCCGTAGAGCCCATGCGTGCGTGTCTGGTAAAACGGGATGACGTCGGGATGGACCTTGACGACGTTCAGGAGAAAATCCTTGTAGCTCATGTGCGCAAGGCGATCCTTCTTCTCCGCTTGCGCCACGCCCGGCATGTAATCGACTTCCTCCTCCTGGACGCGCGCGATGTCCCGCTGAGCTTCGGTCGAGAACGGGGTCTTGACAAGAAATTCAAGCCAAGCATCCTTTCCGGCCGCAGCCGGGGAACCGTAAGAACCGCCGGGAAAACCGGTGACCAGGCGATCCATGCCGAAGGTTTCCTTATCGAAAAAGTAGCTGGACCCGAGGCCGCGATACACTTCCCGGTCCATCCCCTTCTTTTCCAACGCTGGCGGATCAATGCCGAGTTCGGTGAGCAACCCTCGCGCTTCCGGGCTGTAAGGAAAAGGAGATTCGATGGCAACAGTTCCACCATTGGCGAGGAGCAACCGGCCGCCCGGACGAAACTCGTTGCGCTTGGCATGGCCGCCAAAGTCGTCGTGATTGTCGAGAAGGAGAATGCGCGCCGACGCTCCAGCCTGCTTGCGGTAGAAGTACGCCGCCGCGAGTCCGCTCATGCCTGCCCCCACGACGATCAGGTCGTAGGTCTCGTGCGTGTCCACCGGCTTGCCCGCAGTTTCCCAGAACGTACCGTCCCGCACTGCATGCGCCACCTCAAACGCTCCCGGGTGACTGCCCCGCATGCCCGTCAGCGCCGGTGGATTGTATCCCGGCACATCTTGGGGAAAGTGCGCCGTCTCGGCTGCGAGAGTGAATCCAGGAAGCCAGGCGCTGCCCAGCATGCTGCCCGCTCCGACCGCAATTCCATTCAGAAAATCCCTGCGCGTGATGGCGCGGTGCATGCCGAGTTCGCGATCGCCGTTGACTGGATCCTTGCTCATTGCCGTCCTATCCCTTGGGGCTTGCCTGCTTCACGCCGCCCACGATCTCTGCCACCGCACGATGCCCCTGGTCAATCGCGATGTTGGTATACGCGTGGCCATCGGCATCAGAATTGGCAATGTGGATGCGCCCGAACGGCTGACGCCCGATTACGCATGGACGCTCGGAAGCCGGCCGGTCAATGGGTTCGAACAGCGAGTTGTACTCGTAGGCATAGCCGTGCGGCCAGCGGTTCACGGTGATGGCTTGAATGTCACGAGCGGGATCGAAGCCTCCGGCAGAGAGCGTCCGCCCCAACTGATCTCGGACGTGGCGCTCGAAAGTTTCGAACTGCGTGCTGAGCAGTTCGTATCGTCCGGCTCGATATTGATCCTTGCAAGCCAGCCCCGGTTTGCAAGGAGTCCGAAGTAGATGCAGCAGGCAGGCTTCATCCGGCGAACGGGGAAACTGGTAGTCCCCCATCGACACCGGAAAATCCAGCGTCACATTGCTGAAGTACGCGCTGGGGGCGTAGACGCCGCTGATCCCAAGTTTCTGAAACGACTTCCAGTTGCTGATCTGTACATTCGTGTAAACCAGCGGAATCTTCACGCAATACGCCAGCGCTTCCTTCTGCTTGTCGGACATCTCCGGGCACAGATAAGGGATGATCATGTTGTAACAGGCAAGCACGCATTGACCTGCGCGCACTCGGCGGGCCTGTCCACCGCGAACATATGTGACTTCCACTTCCTTCGCGCTCGCAGGATCGCCAACATGCTTCGCCCGCACGGCCGTGCTGTTCAACCGGACACGGACGCGGGCGGCGGCATCGTCAAGCCGCGCGTAATTCGCCCGGGCGGTGACGATGTCTTCCATCGTGTTGCCCGGCAAAACCCCAGGCACCAGCGACCGCACCAGCATTCTTGCGATGGAAGCGTTGCCGTCAGGGAAGTGAAAGATATAAGGCTCTTCTTCTTCCTGGTCGTCGTCCCGATGACGCTTGGGAAGAGTGATGCCCTTGAAACCCGGATAACCGTATCGCGCACAGTCGTAAGCTGAGACCGCATCGATCCCGACACCGTACAAATCGTGCGGGGCAGTCTGGAAGACCTTCACCACATCAGGGTGCACTTTGACGTATTCCAGCAGAAAGTCCTTGTAGCTGGTCTTGATCAGCTTGGCGCGTTTCTGCTCCGGAGTCAGGCCAGGAAGGTAGTCGACGGCAGTGTCCTGGAGCCGAAGAATGTCCTTCTGCGCGGCTTGAGCTATCGGGAGTTGGGCCGCAGTTTCCGCCGTGAACGTCGGCCCGAAGTAGTGCAGGCCGGCTTCGGGCACAAGCCGATCCACGCCAAAAGTTTCTTTGTCAAAGAAAGTCGCCTCCCCCAGCTTCATCGACTCGTACAGTTTCTGGTCGTAGTACTTGTAGAAACGCTGCACATCGATTCCCAATGCCTTGAGAAGACCGATCGCCTCCTTGCTGTAATGGGCCGGCGCTTCGATTGACTGCGTGCCGCCGTAACCGAGAAGCAGTCGCTTGCCGACCTGGAACTCGTTGCGCTTGGCGTGTCCGCCGAAGTCGTCGTGGTTGTCGAGGAGCAGGATGCGCGCATTGGCTCCGGCAGCTTTGCGATAAAAATGAGCCGCTGCAAGCCCGCTGATGCCGGCACCGACAACGATCAAATCATATGACTCGTCGTCGGCAACCGACTCCGGCCATTGCTTGCCGTCGCGCAGCGCGTGCGCAACTTCCCACGATCCATCGTGACTGCCGCGCATCCCGGTCTTAGAGGGAGGGTAGTAGCTGGGATCCTTCTCCGGAGCAAACGGAGATTGCGGAATTCCGAAAGCCTCCACCCACAACGGGTTCGACGCCAGGAGCGAAGTTCCTACCGCGATACTCACACCATTCAGAAAATCACGCCGCGTGATCTTCTGTTGCATGCCCAACTCATGATCGTGCTTTTCTTGGCTCATTGCGCCTCATGCAGATACGGGATCAGGATTCGTACACCCACTGGCCGCCCACCATTGTGCGTTCGACCGGAATCGTGACGAGGGTGGACGGGTCTTCTTTGAACGGATCGCGGCCCAGCACCACCAGGTCCGCCAGCTTGCCCGCTTCGATCGAGCCCTTCAGATTCTCTTCGTAAGATGCATATGCGCCGTTCATGGTCCCGACATAGATCGCTTCTTCAACGCTGATGCGCTGGTTCGCGCCCCAAACGTGGCCTGCTATATCGGTACGCGTGACTTCCGATTGCAACGCCATCATGGCAGGGAATTCCCCCGGCGGGTAATCCGAAGCCTGGGTCGGACGCAGTCCCGCGTCCAGAAAAGTTCGCAACGCGAACATGTGCTTCACGCGCTCCTCGCCATAGTACTGCATCTTTTCGCCATGGTAATAAACGTATGTCGAAAACGGCGTCGGGATCACGTTCAACGCTTTCATCCGTTGAATAATCGAATCATTGATTACGGTGCAATGCTCGATCCGGAAGCGCGGATCCTTTCGCGGTATCTCACGATGGAGACGCTCGTATACGTTCAAGACTCGCTCGATGGCCACATCGCCATTTGCATGTGTGCCTAATTGCCAGCCGGCCGCATAAGCCTTGTGTCCATATTCATAGAGCTCTTCTTCGGTCGCCGAAAACGTCCCGTAGTCATTCGGATGACCGACATAGGGCTGCGAGAGTCGCGCCGTGCGTCCCGAGATTGCACCGTCGGCCACCTGCTTCATGCCTCCCACACGCACCCACTCATCCCCAAAACCAGTTCGCACCCCCGCGGCAATCATGCGATCAATCGAAGATGAATGAATGAAGCAATACACCCGGAACAGCAAGTCGCCGCTGTCTCGCGCGTCCTGGTAGGCCTGCAGATCCTGCGGGCTCCCCAAGGCGTCGCCCACCGACGTGATGCCAGTCTTAGTCATCATCTTGGCGATCAACTTCACACCTTCCCGGTAGTCGTCCCGAGTATTGGTGGGTGGAATCACTTTGTTAAAAGGCTCAATGGCGCGCTCATTGATGCGTCCGCTGAGATGACCCGACGCATCATGTTCGAACTGTCCTCCCGTGGGATCGGGGGTCTTCTCGTCCACCTTGGCGAGCTTTAGGGCCGCCGAATTCGCAAACGCCTCATGCCCGCCACGGTGCGTAACCAGCACCGGATGGTCGGGAACCGCCGCGTCCAGGTCCTGCAACGTCAGCCTCCGTCCATCGGAAGTCTTGGTGTCGTCATACTTGAAACCCAGCACCCACGCGTCGGCAGGAGTTTTTGCTGCCCGCTCGCGCAGCGCCGCCTGGATCGCGGCAATCGAACGCAGATCACAATCAACCTGCCGGAGATGCAACCGTCCCGACTCCGCCGGATGCGTATGCGCATCAATGAACCCCGGCAGAACTGTCTTCTGTCCCAAGTCAACTTTGCGGGTAGGCCCCGAGGCCATGTGCAGCACATCGTCATTGGGTCCGACGGCAACGAACCGCCCACCACTGATGGCCACAGCCTGCGCCCGAGGCAGTCGCGGATCGACCGTCCAGAGATTGCCGTTGTAGAGACTAAGGTCGGGTTCTGTGCGCTGCAACCACGCTTGTTGTGGATCGCCCGCAGAAAACGCCTGCAGAGGCAGCGCTGCCGCCCCCATCGCGAGCGCCGCACCGTTCATAAACCGGCGACGGGTAAAGCCGTTTCCTACTGGCGAGCTGGGTTTGCGCCTGTCTTCTTTCAATGATCTCCCTTTCATCAATCAGCCGTCGTGAGTGAGGTCGAGAATCCGGGTGCCCCATTTCTCGCGCGTTGTTGGCGCGAGAAGTGGGGCTCTTGCACGCCAGCGTCACGAACGGATTGCCTGACGGACAACGCCACGCTAGTTTTTGTCGCTAACCCCACTCAGAACGTGAGCCGCAGAGCAAGCTGCAGAATTCTCGGATCATAGGTCGTGGACACTAACCCGAGCGACTGAGAACCCACGTTGAGGGTCCCAGGGTTCTTGAACTGCGCATGATTCAGAATATTGAACGCCTCGACCCTGAAGCCAAGCTTCACCCGGTCGCCAACCAGGTACGTGGCTTTCTCCAGCGCAAGATCGAAGTTGACGCGACCCGGCCCTACGAAAGAATTCCTGCGGAACGTTCCGTAGAAGCCCAAGGGGCAAGTGCCCAGGTTGATGCAGGGATCGTTTCCGAAATCGAAGGGGTTGTAATAAAAGTTTCCAGAACGCACGTCCGTAGGATCAGATGGATTGGTAAAGGTCTGCACCGTGCGGGGATTGAAAGTCTGCACGTGACGGGTGAACTGATCGGGGCGTACCAGTTGCGGATCGCCTGCACCCGAAGGCCCCGGGTCCTGCGGTTGGGGACTACCCAAGCCAGCATTTAAGTCGAGGGGAATGCCTGATTGTACGAAGAAGATCGGGTAGAGACTCCAGCCCTGCGTCAATCGCTTGGGGCCGTTTGCCCAGAGATTGGCGAAGGGCAAGTCCCATCCTCCGCTGAACACCAGCCGGTTCCTCATGTCAAAATCCGAGTTGGAATAAAGCTCGTGCCGGCTGTAAGAAGGAATATTCGAGGTGCGCTGGTTGAATCCAGAACCATTGTCGAGGTTGTGCGACCACGTATACGCCAACGTAAAGAACATCGAGCCGAACGACCGCACTGCACCCATTCTCTTGGTAAGACTCGCCTCAAACGCGTTGTAGTTCGCGTTGTTCAATCCAGCGAAACTGTTCGGCAGAGGCGCGAATCCGGTTTGCGCCGTCAGCCCCTCCTGCACATTGATGAGCCGGTTTGTGGTCCCGGGAATAATGGGATTGATATCGGACCAGGTCAGCAGCTTGTGAGAAGAACTTCCCAGGTAGCCCGCTTCGGCCATGAAGCCATTCGACAATTGCCGTTCCACCGTCAGGTTGTATTGATAGATATAAGGTGTCTTCAGGTGCGGATCGACAAAGAGATCGCCGTAACCGAACGGCAAGTATCCGACAGAGCCGAAATCCAGATTGGAAGGAGGTGGGCTTGAAGGGAACGGATCGGGAGCCCCCGCCGTTTGGTACGGCATTGCCATGCTGGTGTTCTGCGCATTGGTTGGAGCGCCGGGGAAAAATATATCGGCCGACGACCACCACGGAATGACACCATTATTCCAGTCGGACATCCATCCATTCAGAGTGTCGAAGAACAAGCCCACGCCCCCACGCACACTCGTCCTTCCGTTGCCGAACGCATCCCAGGCAAAACCAAAACGCGGGGCGAAATCCTTGTAATCGGGAAAATACCAACCGTGCGGTGCTCCCCGATCGCCCGGAACCAACAGGCCAAGAGGCGCATTCTGGAACCTCGTGGACTGGACTCCCGGGATGATGCTGTAACTGTGCCCGTGAATGTCGGTTTCCGGGCTGGTGTATTCATAACGAAGGCCGACGGTGAGCGTGAGGCGCGGACTGACCCTCCATTCATCCTGAACAAACGCGGCGAACTGTCTCTGATGTTCGTTGTTGTTCCCGGTGGGAAACTGCAAATACTCGTCCGGAGCTCCAAACAGAAAATCCGCAAGATCCGTTCCTGAGCCCACAGTGGTTTGAGACCCGTAGAAAAGAAACCACCCGTTGGTCGCGTAGCTATAAACAGAATTCTCCTGCAAGAAAGCGAACTTGCCGCCAGCCTTCACCGTGTGTCGCCCCTTGGTCCAGGCAATTGAGTCCGACACAGCGTAGGTGTTGTCTGCCTTTTTGCGGGGCACGTTTTCATTGAACCCGAGGTTCAGGCCGCTGTCGAAAAGGTTGATGATGGGCGGGGCGTAAGGCAAGTCAGAGTTGATCTGGATGCCCAAAGCCGACGGAGTCGGAGGATGACTCGCGGGCGTTGACTGATTGAAGTAGCGGGCCGCGGTCGCGTGGAACTCATTCAGCAGCGAGGCCGAGACTGTCTTCGTGTAGCCAATATTCAAAAACATGTTGGTGGTGGTGGCGTTGTCCGGAAAGCCCGTGACGCTGGGGTCTCCATAGTTCAGCGAAAACGGGGTCAGCGCAGGTCCGCTGCTCGATCCGACGGTGACCGAGACCCGGTCGTTCTGGGTTACGTAAAAATCGGCTCTGCCCGTGTATTCGTTGAAGTTGTCGGTTCCGCTCCCCTTGGGAAACAGAAACCCGCTCGGAGAGGTCGGAATCAGACCCGCACTAATGAAATTCTGGGCCACCGGATCGATCTTCGCCGGATCGATGATGGCGTTTGCCGGGTCCCCGCCTGCCGGCACGAAATAAGGATGAGCGGAAAGGTAGGCAGCAACGTTGGGATCGGGCCCCCCATTCGCGGCTTGGGAGAAGTCGCCGGCCAACTCCGCAGGCGTATAGGTGCCCACGATCGGTCCATTCAAGAGCTCGGAAAGCCGCTGGCCTTCGTATCCAAAAAAATAGAAAATGCGGTCTTTTACGATCGGACCACCCACCGTACCGCCAAACTGATTGCGCTTCAGCACTGGACGAGGCTGGCCGTTCAGATTGTCGAAGTAATCGTTGGCGTTGAAGGCATCGTTTCGCAGGTACTCAAACAAGCTTCCGTGGATCTGGTTCGTTCCCGACTTGGTGACCACGCTGACCGTGCCGCCCCCATTGCGCCCGTACTCCGCCGTGTAGTTGTTGCTCAGGATGCGGAACTCGGCGATGGTATCGGGATTCGGATTAAACACCACGCTGTTTCCGGTTACAGAATCGTTCGTACCTCCATCGAGCAGATAACTCACCGCGTCAGCTCGCCCGCCTGCCACCGTGAATTGTCCGCCGCCGTAGCCTGCTTCCGGCGCCGGCACCACGCCGGGCTGCGTCAACGCCAGATCCAAAACATTGCGCCCATTCAGAGGCAAATCCTGGATCGGTGCCCCCGTGACCGTTCCTCCAACCGTGGGATTCACGGTTTCGACCTGCGCCGCTTGCGATTCTACCTGGACGGTCTCGGTGGTAGTTCCAACCTGCAGGCGCACGTCGATGCGCAGAGACTGCGCGATGGTGAGTTCCTGCACACCGGTGACGGCTTTGCTGAACCCCGCCACCTCGACCGTAACCGAGTACATGCCAATAGGAACATCCAACGCCTGGTAGTTTCCGGTGCTGTCGGTCACCGTGTTCCAGTGGACGTTGGTGCCACTGTTGGTCACCGCGACTTTTGCGCCGGCAACGGCGGCGCCCTGCGCATCGGTCACCGTACCGAACACCCGGCCGTTCGTGTTCTGGGCGGAAACCAGAATCCCGGAGCAGAACAGCAAAACAACAAGAGTCAAGGCAGGCAAGGTCAGCCGCGACGAGGCAGAAGGGATCGACAAACGGGGTGGCAACATGGCTCTCCGGGACTCCTGGGAATGAATGGTTCCGATAACTGCTGCATCAGCGAAACGAGAATGTCGGCGCAGCGGGGCAACCCAGGCGCCCACCAGGTCAGGCAACCCACACACAGCCGCGAAAGGATTGAATCTCATGGAGGCGTCCCCCTGCGCGCTTCGCCCCAAGCAGAGTTCAACAGAAACAGACGGTTGTCGAACCTTACTATAATCGGGGAAGGTTAAGGAGCGTGGCCTAGCGTTGTCAAGCGCTTTTTTCGGTGCGGCCGATTATATGCTCGGCCCGCTGCCGGCATTTACGGCGCCCGCGCCTAGGCAGGTAGGCCCATGCGCCGCAACAGATCGGAGAATCTAGGGTCACTGCGGAGATTCTTGAAGGCAGGATCGCACTTCACAAGCGTGATTTCCGCGCCGTCACGTGCGGCGTAAGCTTTGTCGAGCCATTCGAAAGCGCTATCCTTTTCGCCCGCAAGGGCATAGACGGCAGCAACCAAACCCGGCGATACCAGATCACCTCCCGGTCGCTTTAGTTCCGCCAGCATCAGCTCCAGACTCTTTTGTCACAATCCCTTTCCTCCTCCCTTCTTGAGGGCTTGCCGCATCATGGCTGCCTCCGCCGCCGCATCTTCTGGACTGGAACCACCCAGCACCTCGCCCTTCTCGTACTCCTTGATTCCCTCCTCGTATCGTCCCGTCACCTTCAGGAGGAACGAAAAATATTGGTGCGCGAGATGAAACGTGGGCTCCATGGCGATGGTGTGCTGGAATTGCTGATAAGACTTTTCGTAGTCTCCGGCAAACATATAAGTCAAGCCCATGAAATTGTTGATCGGCAACGACAGCGGGTCCAGTTCCAGCGCCTTCTTGTTCTCAGCAATGGCCTCGGCCATCCGCCCCATGGGGGCCAAGAAGCAATTGGAATAAAAGAAGTGGGCATAGGCGGAATTCGGGTTCAGCTCGATCGCCTTCAGAAATTCGCTTTCTGCCCCGGGAAAGTCAAACTCGTAATGGGACTTCTCCATGCCCAGAGCAGCATGCGCTTCCGCCAGCGAAGGATCGAGGCCTCGCCCCCAAGAGAATTCGTAGGATATGGACAACATGAGGGCAGTGGTTCTTAGGATAGCGCAAGTAATTCCACAATGCCCATTTCGGGAATTGCCCGCGGAACTACGAACCGATTCGGCACGGCGGATTGTCGTTGCAGGGCTGGAACTGTCCGCTACTTCGGACTCGTGAGAACCGTCTCATTCGGATCGAGCACGATCTTGTGCGTCCCGGCCGGAGCCGACAGATGAAAGGTGGATTCCTCCCCGTCCGCGAACACCCGTCCCAGAAGTACTTGCTGCTTCCCAGCCACCGCGTAGACAGGAACGGATGTCACCAGATCTTGCGGCGCGTCTCTCTGCACAATCGTGCCACTCACCATCGAGCCCGCGCCCTTCGCAGTAAACTTCACCGCCTTGAGTTCCAGCTTGGGCAGCGACGTGCCGTTGATCCACCCATCCAGGAACCAGTCCATCGATTTCTTGCCTTCGTAGCGCAGCGCGGGCGGAAGGTCCTCTGCGAACACGTCCATCAGTTCGCCCGTGCTAATCGATTTTCCTTCATACCGCTGCCTAACTTTTCGGAGCGCCCGCATGAAGGGCTCCTCCGCACTGCCGCCGTTCGCGCCGTTCCGTCCCCCGTCTTGCTGTGCCACATCTTTCAACATCGTCCGCAGCATGTGGAACAGCCACGTTCCCCGTCCGTAGCTGATGGCTTCATACCCCTTCGGCGACCGCGACGACAGCAGCCGCCCACCCAACGTCACCGGTCCTGCCTCCATCGGAGACATTCCATCTTTGTTTTTCTCGATCAAGTCTCTCCGGTACTTTTCCATAACCTCCCGGAAGCCTGCGGGATTCTTCTCCTGCACGATCATCAGCGCGCAGTAATTTGCCAGCCCTTCCGAAAACCATTGATCCCGGTAGCTGCTCCAGGTGATCAGATCTCCCCACCATTGATGCGCGGTCTCGTGCGCGGGAATCGATTGCAACAAAACCATCCGGTCCGGCTCATAATGCAGTTGCTCCCGTTCTCGTTGGTCTAGAAATGCATAGGACGAAAGAAACACTAACCCCGGCCAACCTTGGCTATCGCGCCCCGGCATCTGCGTCAGGGCCAGGTGACTGTAGGGAAAAGGCCCAAAACGGGCGGCAAAATACTGGATGGCCCGGGCCGCGCTCTCTCCCACTGTCACCTCGTTCTGTGCCGGCGAAAGGCTGCTCGGCACGTTCAACTGCCGTCCTCGATTGGTTGGATCCGACGGGTCCGGTTGAATCACTTCAATTCGGGGATTCGGAAAGTCTCGCTCCACCCCTTTGGTGGCATAGATCTCCACCGTAACGTCTCCCGCCTGCACCCTAGCTTCTTTGTACTTTCCCAGGTTGAAGCCCGCCACGGGAATCGGCCGTTCCGAGACCCAGTGAGAGACTTGCTGACCGTTGGTCTTCGCTGCGTCTCCCTCCGGTGAAACCGGCGTCGATTTTCCCGTCGCCACCAGCGTCCAGCCTGGCGGGTATCGGAACTCCAGGTCGAAGTCGCCCATCGCCAGCCCAAGATTCGGATACCAGGTACCTCGCTCGCCCACATACAGCAATCCGCTTCCCGCTTCCGCCAGAACTTCGCCTCCATAGACAAATTCAAGGCCGAGTTTCTGTCCCGATCGCGCGGCCTCGGGAAGAACCACCGCCACCAGGTCATTCCCACGCCGCGCCAACTGCGTCCCCTCCACCGCCGGGTTGTGGATGAACTCCACTGCCTGCCCGTCGAGCTTGACGCTTTCAATTTGCAGAAATCGCGACAATTCAAATAGCAGCGTCCGCGCACCGCCCTCGGTTACATCCAATTGCAGGCGGGCTCTCGCATGAATCTTTTTGGGAGGTTGCACCTCGGTCGTGATTGCATAACTTCGCACGATCACCGAGCTCTCACGCGGTTTCTCGTTTTCCGGCGCCCGCGTCCCGCCACGCTTGCTCAGCGGGGCTCCGGAAGCAACCTGTGAAAATGACGCCCAGACGTCGTAATACTCGTCGCCATTCTCGGCCGCTTTCGCCTGCCCGGCCTGAATCTGCTCGGGCGCCTCAGAATCGTAATAAACATCGAATACGCCCAGCTTGCTTCCTTGCAGCCGCGCATGCAGGAACCGGTCCCCCCCGTTCCCGGGCTGTATCGGATCCGCCCGCTCCGCCGTGATTGCGCCGCTTTTCGCCGCAAGCATTCGGCTGAAGCTGACCAGCAATCTCGTCGCGTCCGCGTTGGCCAGATTCTTGGTGGTTGCTCCCCATCGTTCGACGAACCCCTGCTTGTTGTCCGCAGCCCGCAAATCCGGGCGCAGCTCGCTTTCCGCGTCATCGTTAAATCGAAAATAAGCGGTGAAGAAGTGTTCTTCCAGGATGGCCATCCCGGTAAACAGGCTCATCGATCTCCGTTCCATGTCATTCGGAGGAGTCAGCAGCACCTCTCCGTCGCCTTCGAAAAACGCTCCCGTGATTCTTCCCATCACGTCTTGCGTGAAGCCGATGGTGCCATCCTCCAAAGTAATGTGAACCGAAGATCGGTCCAGCGACGCGCCCCTTACCTGATACACCCGCGACGGATCAAGACCCACTTGTCCGAGTTGCAAATAAAGCGTTTCCGCCGGTTTGTCCGGAGGGCTCTCCGCCGCCGCCCGCAACCCGCCCACCGCAAGGCAGATCGCCGCCACGACTCGCCAGCCTCGCACGTTAAGTAGTACCTTCGTCACGTGGGTAAGCGTGTCCTCCGTTGCTAGAATGCGCCTGAATGCGGCTACGTGTCATCATCCTCTTTATAGGGCATCTCGCCTTTGTAGGGTTACTCGCCCTCCCCGAATTATCCGCAGACACCATCCATCTGAAAAATGGCCGCACCATCGTCGCCGATCACGTCCGCGAAAACGGCAATCACTTCGAATACGACATCGGTGACGATTCCTACGCGATACCCAAGTCGTCGGTCGATCACGTCGATGCCGGCGGCATGCCCGCTCATGTTTCATCGGCCACCGCCAAGGTCGGCGACCTCCCTTCCTTTACTCCCGCCGACAGCCTGGCCAACGAGGGCGATCTGGTCGGCAAGATCATCCGGGAAGGGAAGGTCAGTCCCGACGTTCTCGCCAGCCTGGAAGGGAAGGGCAACGCCGAGTTGAGCGCGACCGCCGACTTCATCGCCGGAAAGTTTGAATTCGAACACGGCAACATCGCTCAGGCTCGGCAGTATTTCGAGAGCGCCCTCCGCTTCCAGCCAGACAATTCCACCATCCTTATCTATTACGCCGCGTTGCTGGTCCGCACCGGAAACGCAGCCCAGGCACTTCCTTATGCCCAGCGCGCCGTTCGGGCTGCACCCAATTCGCCTGACGCATACACCATGCTCGGCTACGCTCAATTTGCCTCAGACCGCACCAAAGAAGCCGTCGGCTCCTGGAGACGCTCCCTCGAGTTGCGCCCCGATCCGGCCGTACAGCAGTTCCTGGCCAAGGCTCAGCGCGAGCAGACCGTCGAGTCCGACTTCGCCCAGGGCGAAAGCAGTCATTTTGTTCTGCACTATGAGGGCAAGCAGACTTCCGAGTCTCTCCGCTCACAAATCCTGGCGACGCTCGAATCCGATTACGACGACCTGGTTCGCGATCTCGGTAACCCGCCCCGCGACAACATTCTGGTGACCCTGTACACCGAGCAGGCTTTCTTCGATGTCACGCACGCCCCCACCTGGTCCGGAGCGATCAATGACGGTAAGCTGCGCATCCCGATCAGCGGCCTCAGTTCCATGACTTCGGAGCTGGCCCACGTTCTCAAGCATGAACTGGCTCACTCGTTCATCACACAGCTATCCGGTGGCCGCTGCCCGCCTTGGCTTCACGAAGGCATCGCCCAGTTGCTCGAGCCCAGAAGCCTTGGCGGCAACGGCCATCAACTCTCCCTCCTTTTCAAAGCGCAACGCAACATCCCGCTCAATGCCCTGGAAGGAAGTTTCCTGCGTTTCTCCGGCGCCGAAGCCTCTGTAGCCTACGCCGAATCCCTGGCGGCCGTGTCCTACATCAACGATTCCTATGGCATGAGCGATATTCAGCGCATCCTGCAGCGCATCAGTCAGGGCAATTCCACCGAGGCCGCCCTCCGCGCCACCATCCACTCCGACTACGGCCAGTTCGAGTCCGACTTGGGCAAGTACCTCGCCGACCGGTATGGCGAGTAGCCAGCGGCCCGCTTCCCAGGCTCATGCCCGCAGATGTCTTCATTCCGTTTGCTCGCGCCTTCTTCCTGTGCTAGTTTCGGCTTGGGCTTGCTCTCCATGCGTTCCCTCTTTCATTCCCGCCTCCCCGCCGCACTCCCGGTCGAACCCGTCCCCACCGTGTTCCCCAAGATCGAGGGAGCGGACATCGCTGCCGTTTTCGTCGGTAAGCGCGTGGCTGGGGATTTCTACGATGCCGTCCGCGTGAGTCCCGAGCGCGTTCTATTTGGCTTGCTCGACGTTGCCGGACGTCGCGATGATAACCGTGGCATCCTGGCCGCCGCGCAGGAAACCTTTCGCACCTTTGGCACCGAACTGTTCTCGCGCCCCGACATCAATGAGTCCAATGCCATGACGGAACTCAGTCTTCGCATCAATCGTGAACTCATCGAGACCTCTAAAGGCGTCCGCTCCTGCCCCGCGTTCATCGCCTGCTACCACGAGAAATTCGGTACGCTCTGCTACGCCAATGCCGGGCACACCCCCGGGCTTCTCCGCGACCGTCGCGGGATTGCCGAACTCGGTTCCACCGGTCTGCCGCTGGGACTGTTTTCCCACGCCACTTCCGAAGCTCCGACCGTTGGCTTGGAGAACGGCGCCGCTCTACTGCTCGTCTCCCGGGGAATGGTTGAGTGCGAGGGCTACCGCAAACACTCGGGTGAGGAATTCGGCCTGGAACGCGTCAACCAGCTCTTGCTGGCTGCCCCGGCGAGCCCAGCCGAGACGCTCTGCACCTCCGTCCTCAACGCCGTCGGTACCTTCAGCGGCGGAGCACCTCCGTGTGACGACCGGACCGCGCTGGCCCTCGTGCGGACCGCCTGATGGGCCGCGCGGCCAACTTTCTCGCCTGTAAAAGCGTCCAATTCAGGAAGATGAACCGCCCTCTTCGCTCCGAAGGAGTAAAATAGTCTATCGGCCCGAGCCCACCCTTTGTCCGCAAGCCCAGGAAGCGTGGCGGCCCAATCAATTCTATGAAGAAATCTTTCCTGATCCTTATGGCTTTGGCATGTCTCCCCGCCCTCGCCGGCGGACAAGTCGTCGAAGAAATCATTGCGCGCGTAAACAACCAGATCGTCACCCAATCGGAGTTTGACCGCAGCAAAGATCAGCTCAAGGATGAAGTCAAGCAGCAGGACCCCAAAGATCCCGACAAAGCCTACGCCCAGCGCGAAAAAGACGTTCTCCGCGATCTCATCGACCAGCAGCTTCTTCTTGACAAGGGCAAAGACCTTGGCATTACCGGCGATACCGATCTCATCAAGCGCCTCGACCAGATGCGCAAGGATATGAAGCTCGAGTCCCTCGAGGACCTCGAAAAGGAAGCCACCAAGCAGGGCATCTCCTGGGAAGATTTCAAGCAGAACATGCGCAACCAGATCATCACCCAGAAGGTGATCGGGGAGGAAGTCGGAGCCCACCTCGCCGTCAGCAAAGAGGAGGAACAAAAGTTCTACGACGATCACAAGAACGACATGGAACACCCGGAGTTCGTTCGCTTGAGTGAGATCCTGGTTGCTCCCAAAACGGTGGCTCCTGCTGCCACACCTGCCGCTGCCACGCCTGCCGCACCCCCAGCCGAACCCCCAGCCGCCGACTCCAGCACGCCTGCCGCTACTCCCAGTGCTGAGCCCCCCTCCGAAGAAGCGGCTCGTCAGGCTGCCGAGGCCGCAGCTCTCAGCGCCGCCGAGGCCAAGGCGAACGATCTCCTCAAACAGATTCGCGACGGCGCTAGCTTCGAAGACATTGCCAAGAAATATTCGGACGGCCCTTCTGCGGCCGATGGTGGCACTCTGGGCACGTTCGAGCGCGGCAAGCTTGCCAAGCAGATCGAAGACCAGACCTTCGCCCTCAAGACGGGCGAGGTCACCGGAGTAATCCACGTCAAGCAGGGCTACGTGATCCTCAAGGTCGTCGATCACCAGATGGCCGGCGTTCCTCCCATGAAGGATGTCCTGCCCAAGATTCAGGATGCTCTGTACTACGAGAAGCTGCAGCCCGCTCTTCGCGCCTACCTCACGAAATTGCGCGAAGAGGCCTACATTGACATCAAGGTCGGCTACATCGATTCTGGCGCCAGTCCGAACCAGACCAAACCCATCGAGACCGTCGCTGCCAAGGAGTCCGACGCCAAGAAGCTCTCCAAGAAGAGAAAAAAGGTACTCGGCATACTCTGATCCCGGCTCTCGCCGCGTCCTTTATACTCAGACTGCCCATGAAAGACTTCTACATCGGCGATTGCGCGCGCCACGAGAACAAGGTCATTACCTCGAGCTTCGTCGTCGTTGGCAAGCAGATCAAGCCCAAGAAGACCGGCGAACCTTACCTGGCGCTTACGCTCGGCGATCGCAGCGGCCAGATCGAAGCCAAAATGTGGGACAACGTCGAAGAAGTCCTCGACGCCTTCGAGCAGGATGACTTCCTCAAGATCAAAGGCCTCATCAACAAGTACAAAAATCGTTTCCAGCTCACTGTCCACAAGCTACGAAAACTGGGCGAATCGGAGATCGACTTCGCTGATTACCTGCCCAAGACCACCAAAGATGTTGACGGCCTCTGGCAAACCCTGACGGACTTCATCTCCTCATTCCAGAATCCTCATCTCAAATCGCTTGTCCAGGCCTTCATGGCCGATCCTGAAATCGCCGCCGCTTACCGCAACGCTCCCGCCGCGAAAACTCTGCATCATGCCTATATCGGCGGCCTGCTCGATCACGTCGTCTCCCTGTTCCGTTCCTGCAATCTGATGTGCCAGAACTATCCCCAGATCAATCGCGAGCTGCTTCTCACCGGCGCCTTTCTACACGACATCGGCAAGATTCACGAACTCACCTACAACCGTTCGTTCTCCTACACCACCAAGGGCCAGCTTCTCGGCCACATGATCATCGAACTGGAAATGCTGCAGGCCAAGCTCGCTCTCCAACCCGGCTTTCCCGACGAACTCAAGATCATGATCGAGCACCTCATCATCAGCCATCATGGCCAGTACGACTTTGGCTCGCCCAAGCTGCCGATGTTTCCCGAAGCCCTCATGCTGCACTATCTCGACGACCTCGACTCAAAGATGGAAGCCATGCGCGCCCATTTCGAGCGCGAAGCCGCCCTCGATAGCCCCTGGACCAGCTACAACGCTTCCCTCGGCCGACCGCTCCTGAACACAGAAAAGTTTCTCGCTCCGAAAAAACCCTCCCCGACCGAAGACGCTGCCGCGACCCGCGATCCCGATCTCGACGAGTCTCCCGATCCAACTCCCGCCTTGCCCGCACTCGTCCCTCGACGGTAAGGCTAACAACCGCACCGCAGGGGTGCCCCATTTCTCGCTTCGTTCTCGGCGCGAGAAGTGGGGAATTTGGCAGATTCAAGGGCCCATCGCGATGCCTAAACTCAAACCCCGAAAAAGTCCGCCAGGAAAAAACAGCTCGCCGATCTTCCCCGTCGGCCACCCTTGAATGTAGGGACAGCCGCCCTCGGCTGTCCGGGGGGCAACGCCC
>JBARBI010000338.1:0-1603 GCA_049792875.1 Candidatus Sulfotelmatobacter sp. | reverse complement strand
ATCCCACTCAAACTCGTTGTCCAGCGTTTCATATTTTCTTTTGTTATCGATGGAAATTTTATCGCCGGAAGGTGATTCAAGTAACAAATGAAAATTTTCATCAAAGATAAAGATTCTGGATAAGCTGTCGGCCAAACTGAGGGTGTAAATAGTTTTGTGTAAACGGTCATTTGGCAGGAGACTGCCAGTATAAAGGAGCAACAATGACCGAAGTGAAGCGTAACAAACGAGTTAAACCCGATCCTGAACTATTAAAACTGGCCGACGCCCTGTTGGTCAACTACCAGAAACCCGAAGACCTGATTGGCGAGAATGGCCTGCTCAAGCAGTTGACCAAGATGCTGGTTGAGCGGGCGCTTGAAACCGAGATGACCGAACACCTCGGCCACGGAATGAGTGGTGCCGTTACCAACAGCACCGGCAACACCCGCAACGGTCACAGTGCCAAGACCTTGCAGGGCGATTTTGGTGAATTGCCTCTGGATATTCCCCGCGACCGCCAAGGCGCATTCGAGCCACAACTGATTGCCAAGCATCAGACCCGTTGGTCTGGTTTTGACGACAAGATCATCTCGCTGTACGCCCGAGGACTGAGCGTGCGGGAGATCCAAGGCCACCTGGAAGAGATGTATGGCACCGAGGTATCCCCGAGCCTCATCTCGGCGGTCACGGACGCTGTGAGCGAGGATGTGAAGGTCTGGCAGGCCCGCCCGCTCGACCCGCTGTACCCAATTCTTTATCTGGACTGCATCCACGTCAAAGTGCGCGATGCCGGTGCCGTCCGCACCAAGGCGGTGTATTTGGCGATCGGTGTGAACATGGATGGGCACAAGGAAGTATTGGGGTTGTGGATCGCCCAGACCGAGGGTGCCAAGTTCTGGCTGCAGGTGGTCACCGAGCTGAAGACGCGGGGCGTGCAGGACATCTTTATCGCCTGTGTTGACGGACTCAAAGGCTTCCCGGAAGCTATCGAGGCAGTCTATCCGAAAGCAGCGGTGCAACTGTGTATCGTACACATGGTACGCAACAGCCTGAACTTTGTGCCGTGGAAAATGCAGAAGGAAGTCGCCGCCGATCTGAAGCTGATTTACACCTCGTCGACGGTCGAACTCGCCGAGCAAATGCTGACTGAATTCGAGAAGAAATGGGACACGGACTACCAGTCTATCGGACTGAGCTGGCGGCGGAACTGGGCACGTATCATCCCATTTTTCGACTACCCGCCGGAAATCCGAAAAGTGATTTATACGACAAATGCCATCGAGTCGATTAACATGAGCCTGCGCAAAGTCATCAAAACTCGCAGTTCATTCCCGACCGACGAGGCGGTGACCAAGCTGTTTTACCTTGCGCTGAGAAACATCAGCAAGAAGTGGACGATGCCAATCCGGGACTGGAAAGCTGCTCTGAACAGGTTCTCCATCCAGTTTGAAGAACGGATTTCATCGAGTTAATCGAAAACCCGTTTACACAAAATTCCGGACACCCCCTGCAGCGAAGCCCAACGTCATTGAGAAATATTGGGCCTCATTGCTAATTGCACGAAAATATTCTGAGCCCGTCTTTTACCCAGCCAGTTAATCCCAATGGAGTTTGTATTAAC
>JBARBI010000337.1:0-39090 GCA_049792875.1 Candidatus Sulfotelmatobacter sp. | reverse complement strand
ACCCACTCTCTCCGACCCACTCTCTCCGACCCACTCTCTCCGACCCACTCTCTCCCACATCCCCTCTTCCAGGCCGGTTTTTCCTAGACCCCACTTTTCGTGATGGGTTCTCTGCTGTCGTTGTTCTGCCCTTCGTGCGTGCTAACATCCTTCTTTCTGAAATACCCGAAGCATGAAAAACACTGGCGAGAACGTGGTGCGCATCGAGGCGGAGGCGCTGCGGGCGCTGGCGGACCGGATTGGCGGGCCGATGGCGGACGCGTTTCAGCGCGCAGTGGAATTGATGTTTGGCTGCGCGGGGCGCGTGGTAGTCACCGGAATGGGGAAGAGCGGGCTGATTGCGCGAAAGATTGCGGCAACATTGAGTTCGACGGGGACTCCGGCGCTGTATCTGCATCCGGTGGAAGCGCTGCACGGGGATCTGGGGATGGTGGTGCGTGGGGATGTGGTGCTGGCATTGTCGGCTAGCGGAGAGACGGAGGAGATTCTGGCCCTGCTGGCGACGATCAAGCGGCTGCGGGTGCCTTTGATTGCGATGACGGGCGATGAGATTTGCGAAAACCCCCACTTCTCGCGCAAAAAACACGCGAGAAATGGGGCACCCGAGGAAAAGTCAAAGGCAGTGGACGGGAGTGCCCGTTCTTCGCCGGCGCTTTCTACTTTGGCATCGGCGGCGGAAGTGGCTTTGGATTGCTCGATTGCGCAGGAGGCTTGTGCGCTGGGGCTGGCACCGACGGCTTCGACTACGACCATGCTGGCGTTGGGGGATGCGCTGGCGCTGACTTTGAGCGAGCGGCGCGGGTTTAAGGAAGAGGATTTTGCCAACTTGCATCCGGGGGGGAAGTTGGGGAAGCGGTTGGCGCGGGTGGAGTCTTTGATGCACACGGGCGAGGCACTGCCGCGGGTGACGCCTTCGACGAAGATGCCGGACGTGATTTATGAGATGTCGCGCAAGAAGCTGGGCGTAACGGCGGTGGTGGAGGGCGAGCGACTGGTGGGGATTGTCAGTGATGGGGATTTGAGGCGGTTGCTGGAGAAGCGGGGGAAAGATGCGATGGATCTGACGGCGGGTGAGGCAATGACCAAGGATCCGAAGACGATTGGGAAGAACGAGTTTGCGGCGACGGCGATTGCTTTAATGGAAGAGAAGAAGATTACGTCGCTGATTGTGGTGGATGGCAACCGGCGGGTTGAAGGGATTGTGCACCTACATGATCTTTGGACGACCGAGCTGATGTAGCGATTCTTCACTGCGGAGTGCCGTCCCTATGAACTCGCTCTTCGTTTTTCAACGCATCCCGGCGCTGCTGTGCCGGGCTTTCACATCCCGCCCCTGCGGGGTTCGAATCTGACAGTCTCATGCACCCTGCTCTTTTCCGAGGCCAGTTTTCGTCGCCTATTACCCTCGCAACAGTGGCAGGGATGGCGGACGCGATCCCGACAGCCGCCGGGGCGGCGGCGCTACATGAGCGGCGCTACAATAGCGGGATGTATCACTATGATGCCAAGACGGCGCTGGAAGAATTGACTGAAGATGCTACCTTGCCGAACCCGGTGCATGTGCGGGACATGATTCTGCGCAAGCATCCGTCGACGGATAAGGCATTGGAGCTGAACCGGATGTTTGTGGAGTATCAGAAGTTTTTTGGCGAGGCGCAGAAGCTGGGGAAAGAGATTCTTAAACAGCTGGCAGGCTAGTTAGTACCTAGTACTCAGTACAGAGTACCGGAGGTTGGACCCCGCCCAGATCTGCGCTCATCTGCCAGCCAGAAAGTCGAGCAACTCCTCGCGGGTGAATCCCGCCTCTCTCAACAACGACATCAGTGTTCCTTCGGCAGGTCGCGGTTGTGCGTGGGAACCACGGCGCGGCGGCGGGAGGTGGGATGGTAGAAGATGAAGTGGCTGCCGGAAGTGTGGTCCAGGACGAATCCGTTTTGCTCCAGGAAACGGATGACTTGGCGGGGCTTGACGGCGGGTAGTTTCGGCATCGTCGTTGTCTTCTGCGGACTAGACTGACACAACGAAAGAAGAGGTGCTAGTCAAAACCAAAACCAGAGCGATATTCAGATCAAGAAGGAGTGGGTAGGTCAAGTGCGGAACCGGGGCGAGGGGCGGATACTCTCAGCGGGAATACTCGAGGTCTAGAGAAGCGACTAGCGTGTTGTCGTCGGTGGGAATGGGATCTTTGTGCTTGCGCAGGCTGGCGATGTATCCAGAGATAGCGTCCTTGGCCATTTCTCGGGCCTCGTCCACGCTGCGGCCGTAGGTGACGCAGCCCGGTAGCGCCGGGACGAGGGCAGTGTAGCCGCCCTCTGGTTCGGGCCGGAGCATGATGTTGTAGTGATAGCGAGCCTTTGCCATAGAGATTGCGACCATTCTAGCGGGGAGGGGCGAGCCAGTCAAAGGAACTGGTTGCGTGGTTGTGCTGCAGGCAACGTTTGCTTGCGGCGGCGATCCGCGCGAGATCCTTCGCTCCGCCTGAAGAGCGGCTGCGCTCAGGATGACGCCGCATCAATGTGACCGTCGGGAATCCAAATGACCTGCTCCCCGCTGCTACAATAACCAATCCCACTTTAGAGTCGGCGAGGGACTGTGCTCGGTACTCGCGACTCGATACTCGGGACTCTCACTTATGCATCGATGGTCTGAAAGCTTTATTCCTACCTTGCGCGAGGCGCCGGCGGATGCCGAGGTGGCTTCGCATAAATTTCTGGTGCGGGCGGGGTATATTCGGCAGCTCGCGGCGGGGATTTACTCGTATCTTTTTCTGGGAAACCGGTCCTTTAACAAGATCGTGCGCATTGTGCGCGAGGAGATGGACCGGATTGGGCAGGAGTTTTACTTGCCGGCGCTGCATCCGCGGGAAATTTGGGAGGCTTCTGGGCGCTGGGCTTTGATGGGGGAAAACCTGTTCCGATTGAAAGACCGGAAGGGCGCGGACCTGGCGCTGGGCATGACGGAAGAAGAAGTCATGACTTCGATTGCATTGAAAGATCTGCGGAGTTACAAGCAGCTGCCGCAGATCTGGTATCAGATTGCGCCGAAGTTTCGCGATGAGCCACGGCCCAGGTCGGGCCTCCTGCGAGTGCGGCAGTTCATGATGAAGGACGCGTACTCGTTCGACATCGACGCGGCGGGGCTGGATGTTTCTTACAAGAAACATTACGAGACGTATTGCCGGATTTTTGATCGTTGCGGGTTGAAGTACATGGTGGTCGAGGCCGACTCAGGGGCGATGGGCGGGAAGGAATCGCACGAGTTCATGGTGCGGACTCCGGCGGGCGAAGATCAGATTGTGAGCTGCGACGGATGTAACTACGCAGCGAACATGGAGAAGGCGACCTCGAAGCTGGAGGCGTGGGGAGATCTTGCGCCGGAGGGAGACGGCAAGCCGCTGGAAGTGCACACGCCGGGGCAGAAGACGATTGAGGATGTCGCGAAGTTCCTGGGCGTGTCGCCGAAGAACAAGATTAAGACTCTGGCCTACATGGCAGAAGAGAAGGATGAGAAGACGGGCAAGACGAAGTTGCGCGGCATTGTGGTGCTGATGCGCGGAGATCATCAGCTCAACGAGGCCAAGCTGAATGGCGCGGTGGGCGGGGCGACGCGTCCGATGGAGGAGAGTGAGATCAAAGCCCTGTTCAAGTCACCGGCGGGATATTTGGGACCGGTGGGGATTGAGTGGGCGCGGGATCGCAAGAAGGATGCGGACAAAGCGGTGTTGTTCGTCGATAAGGCGCTGGAAGGGCGGGTGAATCTGATTGGCGGCGCGAACAGAGAGGACTATCACCTGAAGAACATCACGCCGGGGAAGGATTTTCATCCGACGGCGTATATGGATTTGCGGGCGGTGACGGCGGGAGAGGGGTGTCCCTCGTGCGGGAAGGCGTTGCGGATTGATACGGCGGTGGAGATTGGTCACATCTTCAAGCTGGGGTATCGCTATTCGGAGTCGATGGGAGCGCGGGTGCTCGACAAGAACGGCAAGGAAGTGATGCCGATCATGGGGTGCTATGGGATTGGGATCGAGCGGATCTTAACGGCGGCGGTCGAGCAGAGCAACGACGAGAACGGATTCTGGCTGGCGGCATCGATTGCGCCGTTTGAGATTGTCGTGGCGCCGGTCAATGTGAAGGACGAAGTTGTGCGGGCGGCGTCGGAGGACATCGCGAAGAAGCTGGAGGCGGCGGGGTTCGACGTGATCCTGGATGACCGGAACGAACGGCCCGGAGTCAAGTTCAAGGATGCGGATTTAGTCGGTATCCCCTTTAGAATCACAGTCGGCAACAAGGTTACCGAAGGCACTGTGGAAGTCGTTCTACGCTCGACTCGGGAAGTACGCGATGTTAGGATCACGGCGATCGTGGAATATTTTCAGGAGTTGCTCGGCCGGACGGGGTGAGGTGGTTCCCGGTTCCGCGCAGAGCAGAAGTGGGACATGGGAACACTCAAAGCGACTGTCGGGTTTCTGGCCATCATCGGTTTAATCTACTGCGGATTTCAGATCGTTCCGCCGGAAATACACAACTATTCATTTCAGGACGATTTGCGGAACGTGGCGATGATGGCGGGCTCGAACCCGCACGCAACCGACCAGGAACTGGTGGATTCCGTCATCAAGAAGGCGCAGGATTATGAGATTCCGCTTACCCCTGCGAACGTGACGGTGCAGCGTATCACAACGCCGGGAATGAACGCAGTGTATGTGGCTGCGGACTACAGCGTGCCGGTCAGTCTGCCGGGTTATTCCTTGACTTTGCATTTCACTCCTTCGAGCGGGAATAAGAGTTTCTAGACTCTGGGCAGTTCCTCGCTTCGGCAGATACCATAGCTTCGGACATGCAAGTCAAAATCCCCAGTCTAATCTCGCCCGAAGGGCGCGAGTACAATGGAGCGCCCGCTATACAACCGGCTCCCGCCACCTGCTAGACAACTGACACCAATCCAGAGACTTGAGCCATGACGTTCGTAACCTTGTCACAGGGTTACGTGGCCCCTACCATCGGCGAGGGATAAGAGTTTTTTCGCGCTCACTGCAAGGCCGGATCCAGAAAATTCCTGGGAGAAGTCATGGCGATAAAAGTTCGAGTGCTCCTTAGTTCAGTAGTGGTGCTGACTACGATGTGGCTGGTGGGCTGCGGCCATTACGTCTGCGGCACAACATTTGGTAGCTCCACCTGCACTCCGTCGGGTGGGGGGATCTCACAAGGTGGGGGCACCAGCACGACTGCTGCCTATGTATTCGCGGTGGATACGTCGGCGGGGACGATGGATGGCTACACTCTGAACACCACAACGAACACGCTTTCCGCCACCTCCAGTTACACCGCACCCGTGATTCCCAAGGATATGGGTGCGGGCATGGTGGTCGCCCAGGGAAAATATCTCTATGCTGCCTTCCGAAGCACGAACCAAGTCTTTGGCTGGTCGATTTCGAGCGGTGGCGGCTTGACCGCGGTAAGCGGGAGTCCGTACACGGCGTCGTTCCTGACTTCGATCAACGCAGGGTCAGTTGGTCAGCAGAACATGATCACAAACCCTACTGGCACGCTGCTATTTTTTTCGGATCCGGTGCAGAACACGATTTATGTGTATCAGATCGGAAGTGGAGGAGTTTTGACTGCGGCGAGCGGCTCTCCGTTCGCAGCGCTAATCTCGCCGCTGAATCTAACCACCGATGGCAAAGGCAAGTATTTGTATGCGACGGACGGTTTTTTCGGCACGCATACCGGCACGCAGATCGCTGCGTTTTCGATCGGCAGCAGTGGAGCCTTGGCGCCGGTGGCAGGCAGTCCGTTTGCGTATCCGATGTGGCAGGTTGAGGGTGAACCCAGCGGTCAATATCTGATCGGGACTACAGGGAACTCCGTACCGAGCAGCGGCGTCGACGACAATCACCTTTACGTGTTCAGTATCAACCAGAGCACGGGAGCGATTTCTCAAGTTGGGGTGCCAGTGCCCACGGTGTATTCGCCTTTCACGATCGCGGTTCAGTCGAATTCAGGCGGGAACCTGGTCTACTCATTCGGTGTCAACGATACGGATACGGGTTACAACCCGATCGAAGGCTACCAAATTAACGCAAGTACTGGGGCTCTCGCAGCCGTGACCGGCTCGCCGTTCAGCGGGATATCGAATGGTTTCTGGGGCCAATTTGATCAAGGGGGCGCATTCCTGTTTGACTACAGCAGCGTAGTGGAAACAGGCACGAATACGGTGGTGACCACGTTGGGCGCTCTCGATGTGGGATCCGGCGGAGCTCTGACGCAGCCAACCTCTCCGGTAACACTAGTGACGGGCGGCTACTGGGTGGTGACGGACGCCCCGTAGAGCTTGGTGAATCGGCAAATACGCTGTTAACAGCTTAGGGACCCGCATGTACTGCGGGTCTCTTTTCGTTTGTGGGATGAGGGGTACAATAGAGGCATCCCTTGCCTCTTTGCGGCGTCATTGGCCTGTCATCGTAGAGGAGAGTCCGGCGATTCCGGCCTCGGGGGAACATGAGTCAAACCTTTTTACGCGTCCCAGCGTCTGAGCGAGTGAGGCGCTCTACCGCTATCAGGTTCACACGATTGAAAGCGCGGGAACTGTGACCATCAAGATCAAAATTCCGAAGGGAAGTGGGGAAGCAGCAGGCAAGGGAATCCGCGGGTTGCCGCGGGACCCAGTATTGCGCGCGGCGGTGGTGGCGTTCCTGATCCTGGCGGTGTCGTTTACGGTCATGTTTTCGTACTTTTACATCAAGTACGACCGGATCATCGAACGCCGGTTCCGTTCGCCTGTGTTTGCCAATGCCGCAAAGATTTATGCGTTGCCCAAAACAGTGCGAAACGGCGAGACGATTGAGGCCCGGGAGATCGCGACGGAACTGCGGCGAGCCGGGTATTCAGACAAAGAAGGACAGTCGAACCTGGGTAGTTTCCGGATGTTGAAGGATGGGATCGAGGTCACGCCTGGACCGGAGTCGTATCACAGCCCGGAACCGGCGCTGATCAGCATTCACGACGGGCAAGTTGACCGGATCAGCAGCAAGGGCAACGATCTTTCGGCGTACGAACTGGAGCCGCAGCTGGTGACCGCGCTGTTTGACGCGGAGCAGCGGTCGAAGCGCGAACTGGTGAAGTACAACGATATTCCACCCATGATGGTCCAGGCGGTGCTGGCGATTGAAGACCGGCGGTTCTTCGAACACAGTGGCGTGAATTTTCTGCGAATGGCGGAAGCGGCGTGGATCGACATGGTGCGCGGACGGCATGAGCAGGGCGGGTCGACGCTCACGATGCAGCTTTCGCGCGGATTCTTCCTGACGCCGGAGAAGACGATCAAGCGCAAGCTGACGGAGATGCTGATCGCGGAAGAGCTGGAGCAGAAGTTCACCAAGCAGCAGATTTTCGAATTCTACGCGAACTGGGTGGACCTGGGGCAAAGAGGATCGTTCGCGATCAGCGGTTTCGCGGAAGCGTCGAAGGCTTACTTCAACAAAGATCTGAAGGACATCACGCTGCCCGAGGCGGCGTTGCTGGCGGGACTGATCCAGCGCCCCAGTTACCTGTCGCCGTACCGTCATCCGGAGCGCGCGATGGAGCGGCGGAATGTGGTGCTGGAATCGATGGTGGAGACGCACGTGATCACGCGTGAGCAGGCGGATAAGGCGAAGGCTGCGCCGTTGAAACTGGCGCCGCCTAACGTGGAAGCCAGCGACGCACCCTACTTCGTGGACATGGTGCGCGACACACTCATCAGCAAGTTCAATGAGAACGAGTTGAATGACCAGTCCTACCGCATTTACACGACGCTCGATCCCGACTTGCAGAAGGCGGCCGCGCAGGCGGTGGAGATGGGCATCAAGCTAGTGGATGACCAGGTCAAGAAGATGCGGACGAAGAAGGTGAAAGTAGGAAAGAAGTTTGAGACGACGGTGGCGCCTGGTCCGCAGGCGCAGGTGGCGATGATCGTGCTGGATCCACATACGGGTGCAGTGCTGGCGCTGGTGGGAGGAAGGGACTACGGCTGGAGCCAGTTGAATCACGCGGTGGCGAAGCGGCCGACCGGCTCGATTTTCAAGCCTTTCGTATATGCGGCGGCGATGAACACGGCGCTGGACGGATCGCAGACGCTGCTGACTCCGGCGTCGACGGTGACCGACGCACCCTCGAGCTTTGCTTACGGCGATCAGATCTACGAGCCGCGGAACTACAAAGAGGAGTATCACGGCGACGTATCGTTGCGGTACGCGCTGGCGATGTCGCTGAACAATGCGACCGTAAAGGTGGCGGAGCAGGTGGGCTATGACAAAGTGGCTGACCTGGCGCGGTCGGCGGGGATCGTGTCGGTGAAAGCGACGCCGGCGATGGCGTTGGGGTCCTACGATGCGTCGCCACTGGACATGGCGGGCGCTTACACCTCGTTCGCGAACAACGGAGTGCGGCTGTCGCCGATCCTGCTGCGCTCGGTGCGCAACGGCAAGGGTGACGTGATCGCGAACTACAACACCGACCAGCGGCCGGTGCTGGATCCGCGGATCGCCTACGTCATGACCAGCATGATGGAAGGCGTAATCAACAACGGATTGGGCTATACGGCAGTCCGACTGCGAGGCTTTACTCCACCGGCGGCCGGGAAGACCGGGAGTTCGCATGATGGGTGGTTCGCGGGATACACCTCGAACCTGCTTTGCATTGTGTGGGTGGGTTATGACGACTACAGCGACTTGCGCTTAAGCGGCGCGATGACCGCCGCGCCCATCTGGACAGAGTTCATGAAGAAGGCGGCGACTCTGCCGCAGTATTCCGACATGAGGGAGTTCCAGCAACCGACCGGCGTGGTGGACGTGCAACTGGATAAAGCGACGAACCGGCTGGCGACTCCCACGTGCCCGGATGATTATGTTTCTGCGTTCGTGGCCGGAACCGAGCCGCGCGAGACCTGCGATGCGCAAGAGGGAATCAAAGGGCTGTTCTCCCGCATGTTTGGGAGCGGGCAGCAGCCGCAGGGTCCAACCCAGGCGGCGAACGGGCAGGACCCGAACAATCCTCAGGACCCTAAGAAAAAGAAGGGGTTCTTGGGGAAGATCGCCGGAATATTTAAGGATGACAAACCGGCGGCTCCGGTGTCTAAACCAGCAGATAGTGGGCAGACGGCGCCGCACTGAGTGGGGTCCATGGCTTTGGGTGTTTGGTCATGGGCCGCGGGATTTTAGGTGGCCTGGCGCCTAACACTTAGGACTCAGGACCTTGGCAAAATCTCTCGCCGGCTGTCCAAAACTGTGCCAGAATGTGTCCACTAGCTGGGGGTGGCCTATGTCGTCCTGCCCGAGAGCCTTACTGTTTCCCGTCGCGCTTCTCACCGTTTGTGTCTGCGCCCTGTCGAGCGTGTCATGGGGGCAGGCTTCCCACACTGAGCAAGTCCAGGTTAAGCCACCCCTGTTGCGGACGATCGATCCGCCGGCCCCGGACGCCACAGAGGCTGATCTGGAGGCGCGAGGAGACCATTTGCGCGTGGCGAAGCTTTACCTGGACGCGCTGGACTATTATCGCGCCGCGCTGACCAAACAAGCGAACTCTGCCGCCTTGCTGAACAAGATCGGAATCACCGAGATCATGATGCAGCGGTATCACGAGGCCAAGAAGTCGTTTGATCAGTCGATCAAGGCCGACCATGGGTTTGCCGATGCATACAACAATCGGGGCGTGGTGTTCTACGAGGAAAGGAAATACAGCGCAGCAGTCAAGGATTATCGGAGGGCCATCGCGATAGAGGGAGCGGCGGCGTCGTTTTACAGCAATCTGGGTGCGGCACTTTTCGCGAAGAAGGAGTTCGAGCCTGCGGTCCTCGCCTATGAGAAGGCGGTGCAACTCGATCCTGATGTGTTTGAGCGCACGTCGCGGGGCGGAGTGCAGGCGCAGTTGCCCAGCCCGGGAGATCGCGCGCGGTACGACTTCACGGTGGCGAAGCTCTACGCCAAGATGGGTTACTCGGACCGGTCGCTGGAATATCTGAAGAAAGCGCTGGAAGAGGGATACAAGGATTTCAATAACGTGTACAAGGACGCGGAGTTCGCCGAGTTGCGAAAAGATAAGCGGTTTGCGGAATTGGTGGCGTCGAAGCCGCCGGTGTTGTAAGGTTCGCGTCGCCGCCCGGCGCTTCCGTGTTTCGCACGCCGCCGCTTCGCGGCTGGAGTTTGCCAGGGTTCGTTGCATCGTCCCACCAAAATTCCCAGAGGCCGTCGGCCTGCGATTCACCGCGCTGCTCTAGCTTCCGTTCTCACTCACTCTTGCCAACTGAGCTGTGAAAATCCTCGGCAGCTTCTCACGTAATCATCTCCACGGCGTCTAATGGGCGAGGGCTGTGCTGACAATGTGGCTTAATCTGCGCTTCGATCGCATTCTGCTTATTCTGCTGCCGTTCGTGGGTCTCTGCTCCCTTGGTGAAGATGCGTGGATGTTTCGCGGGAACCCGCAGCACAACGGGGTCTATGCTGCGGCAGGGGTCACAAAATTCAGCAGCGTCAAATGGAAATTCCACACTGGGGGAATGGTGATTGGCTCTCCCGCTGTGACCGGGGGTAAGGTTTATGTGGGCAGCACCGATGGAAATCTCTACGCGATCGATGCCGAATCGGGCGCTCAGCAATGGAAATTCGAGGCCAGGAGCCGGGTTCCCTCCTCTCCTGCGGTCGCGGGCGGGATCGTCTACTTCGGAGCCTACGATGGAAACTTCTATGCGGTCGATGCCGCCACGGGAGTGCTGAAGTGGAAGTTCCAGACGGGAGGAGAGAGACGATTCGCGGGAACTCACCTGCACGGGGTGCAGCCCGCCGCAGAGACGATGCCCGATCCGTTTGACTGCTATCTTTCGTCGCCGGTGGTTTGGCAAGGAGCAGTGTACTTCGGCAGCGGTGATGGAAACATTTACTCGCTCAACGCAGCTTCCGGCGGCTTGAATTGGAAATTCAAGACTGGCGATGTGATTCATGCGTCCCCGGCAATTGCGGAGGGTACGGTGTTCATTGGGAGTTGGGACAGTTACTTTTACGCCATTGACGCAGCGACGGGGCGGGAAAAGTGGCGGTTCAAGACGGGGGAAGATCCGGACACGCACAATCAGGTCGGCATTCAGTCCTCTGCGGCGGTGGTGGACGGCATGGTGTATTTCGGATGCCGCGATTCCCATCTTTATGCGCTGGAAGCGAGTACTGGCCTGAAGAAATGGGCGTTCGAGGGCAACGGGTCGTGGGTGGTGTCATCGCCGGCAGTCCGGGACAGCAAAGTTTATTTTGTAACTTCGGATTCAAGCCTGTTGTACGAAGTCGATGCCAAATCAGGAGGGGTACTGCGTTCGGTGAGCTTCAACCATTGGTATCTGTACTCGTCGCCGGCCATCGCGGGGAGCATGCTGTATGTCGGGTCTACGCAGGGAAAGCTCGTGGCGGTAGATCTTTCTGTGTTCAAGCCGGCCTGGAGCTTTGAAACTGATGGGATGAAGGAGCGCGGTCCGGCGTATACGAAGCCGGATGGAACCCCGAATGGCGAGGCAATTTTTCGATCCGATTTTTACGACGACATGGTCGCAGGAGTCGACAGGACGATGAGCATGGGGGCGATCCTTTCTTCTCCGGTGGTCGTCGGCAGTGTGGTGTACGTCGGCAGCGCTGATGGTAGTCTCTACGCGCTGAAATAGAACTGCCTTTGGAAGCGGCACAATTTTTCAAGGGGGGAGTTTTTAGGGCGGGGAAGATTTTACAAAGCTTTACAAAAATAGACGGAACTTCGGCGCATTCGGGTGTTTAATTTTTTCACATACTCCTGAAAACAACAGGGTGAGTAAGGAGAAACGGTAACCCATCGGATGCTGACCCGAGCACGCCCCAAGCAAGCATCCGGTGGGTTTTTTGTTCTAGGTGTGAGCTTTCAGCCGATACCAAATCAAAACCGCAGAGACACTGAGTACGCTGACTTGAAGCATTTTTTTCCGCGCCCTTTGCGTCCTCCGCGGTTTTCATTCCTTTCTATTGCACGGTTGGGCTGCGCTCGCCGATGTAGGCCTCCACGATCTTCTTCCACTTGCCTTGAGCTTTCAGGATGAACTCGACGGCGTCGCGGAGGGCGCCTTCGCCGCCGGGGTGGGGAGTGATGTAGTGCGCTTCCTGCTTCACTTCGGCCCGGGCGTTTTTCACGGCGATGGCTAAACCTCCAGCACGCATGGCGGGGAGATCGATAACGTCGTCGCCGACGAAGGCGGCTTCTTCCAACTTCAGTCCGGCCTCTTTCACAACTTCCTCGAAGCAGGTACGCTTGTCCTGGATTCCCTGGCGGACATATTCCAGTTTGAGGTCGCGGGCGCGGAGGGCGACGGTTTCCGAGATGCGCTTGGTGATGAGTCCGGTCTTGATGCCGGCGAGACGGGCGAGAGAGATCGAAGTGCCATCGTGGGCGTGGAAGCCTTTGGCTTCGATGAGTGATTGGCTTTGGAAGCCGAATCCGCCCTGGGCGCCATGTTGCGCAGATTGCTCTAGAGCGCTATGCTGCGTGCCGGGCGGAGCTGGGAAGATGAAAAGCTTGCCGTCGGTGAGGACGCCGTCGACGTCGAACAGGAGGAGTTTAATCTTGCGGGCGCGAGATTGAGGGGAAAGTCTCTTGGGCATCGGGGCAATTCTAGCAGTCTTTACCAAAGAGTCCGCGAGGCCTTCGAGGCGCGAAACTGGCGCCGGCACGCGGAGAGGGGTAGACTCCATTTCCTGGGCTGGAAGCTGTCGAGGGCCGACGCTGGATTCATTCCGTTACCACGGTGATCTGGCGAACCTTACAGAAAAAGATCAAAAATACAACGGATTGGGCCTGCGCTTCGTGCGAGGAATTCCGCGGCTAGCCATGAACGTGAATCGTCTTAAAATCACGAGGAAGACCGCAGTGTTCGTCGTCTTTCTGGCTTCGTTATCGCTTACTGGGGCAACGCGCCCGGTGCCGACGGATGAGCGCGGGGGCTTGTGTTGTCTCTGCATGTGCCACGCCGCCGACGAGAACAAGTGTGCGCGAATGTGCGTACAGATGCAGCATGGCACGAAGATCATTGAAGAACCGGAAATGAAGGTCTGCACCGAACATTGTCTGCGCCAGGGTGTGAAACAGATCGTTTTCTCTAAAGATGGCACTCGCTTTGTCATCCGGTAGTGCTCAACGGAATAGAGGCGTGCCTTCCCAAAAGCTCTTCGCCCGACTGCCCAACTGTCAACAGGATCCCGAAGGCCAAGATTCGCCGATCGGGGCGAATGGTTGGCGAAAGCTGAATTTCCGGCTAGAATACCCGGATGCCGTCCCTTCCTGAGTCGCTGGCCTGGGCACACCCACTTGTGGCGGAGTGGTTTGTGGGGAAGTTTGGCACTCCCACCGAGCCGCAAGAGCGAGGGTGGCCGCCTATTCTTGCGGGGCGGACCACGCTGATCTCGGCGCCTACCGGGTCCGGGAAAACACTGGCTGCATTCCTGGCGTGTATCGACCGACTGGTGCGGAAGGCGTTGGCGGGGGATCTGACAGACCGGACGGAAGTACTCTACGTGTCTCCGCTCAAAGCGCTGGGCAACGACATCCAGAAAAACCTCGAGATTCCCCTCGGAGAGATTCTTGCGCTGGCGGGGGAGCACGGGCTGTTGATGCCGGAGATTCGCACCGCGGTGCGGACGGGGGACACACTCCAACCCGAGCGGCGGGCCATGCTGAAGCGGCCTCCGCACATTCTGGTGACGACGCCGGAGTCGCTCTACATTCTTCTGACTGCCCACAAGAGCCGCGCGATTCTGCGCGATGTGGAGACCGTGATCGTGGACGAGATTCATGCGGTCGCGGATGACAAGCGCGGGGCGCATCTGGCGCTGTCACTGGAGCGACTGGAAGCGCTCTGTCACAGACCCCCGGTGCGCATCGGATTGTCGGCAACGCAGAAGCCGATTGAGGAAGTGGCGCACTTTCTGACGGGAAATCGAAGCGGTGAGACGGACAGCGGAACCTCAGCGACTGGAGCCGGCGGTCGTTCCCATGCGCTTACGGCACGACTGACGTCGTGGCCTTCCCAAGGTGAGGCGGAGGTCGGAGACGGGTCGGCGCCCGATTTCGCTACGACGAAAATCCCCACTTCTCGCGCCAAGAGCGCGCCAGAAATGGGGCACCCGGGTGACCCAGTCATCGTCAATATCGGGCACAAGCGGAAGCTGGATCTGGGGATTGAAGTGCCGCCGATGCCGCTGGGGCCGGTAGCGTCGAATGAGCTGTGGGACGCGATTTATGACCGACTGGTCGCGCTGGTCGCCGAGCACCGGTCGACGCTGGTGTTTGTGAACACGCGGAGGATGGTGGAACGCCTGTCGCATGAGTTGGGCGAGCGCATCGGCGAAGAGAATGTGGCGGCGCACCATGGGAGTTTGTCGCGCAAGCTGCGACTGGCGGCGGAGAAGAAGCTGAAAGAGGGACAGGTGCGGGTGCTCGTGGCTACGGCCTCACTCGAACTGGGAATTGACGTGGGAACCGTGGACCTGGTGGTGCAGATCAATTCGCCGCGGGCGATTGCGGTGGCGTTGCAGCGCGTGGGGCGGTCTGGACACTGGCGGGGCGCGGTGCCGAAAGGAAGATTTTTTGCGACGACGCGCGACGATCTGATGGAATGCGCGGCGCTGGTGCGGGCGATCAAGCAAGGGGATCTGGATCGGCTGATCATTCCGGAATCGCCCCTGGATGTGCTGGCGCAGCAGATTGTGGCGGCGTGTGCGGCTGGGCAAAACCCGACTGGTTTGTCGGGACACCGACTGCGTGGCCAAGATGCCCGCGCCACGGTCGGCGGGGACGCCGGTGCCGCTAGTGTCGAGGCTGCGGCAGACGGGTGGGACGAGGACGCACTCTTTGCTTTGGTGCGGCTGGCTTATCCGTATCGGAACCTGACACGCGAGACATTCAACTCCATTCTTGAAATGCTGTCCGAAGGGATTGCGGCCAAACGTGGGCGGTACGGGGCGTATGTGCATCGCGATCGGGTGAACGGAAAGTTGCGCGCACGCCGTGGGGCGCGGCTGGCAGCCATCACCAGCGGAGGGGCGATTCCGGACAATTCGCTGTATACCGTCGTCGCCGAGCCCGAAGGCATTGCGGTGGGGACCGTCGACGAAGACTTTGCCGTAGAGAGCATGGCGGGAGAAGTCATGCTGCTGGGGAACAGTTCGTGGCGGATCCGGCGCATTGAGACCAAGGCGGGGCGGATGCTGGTGGAAGACGCGCACGGTGCGCCGCCGGGGATTCCTTTCTGGCGGGGCGAGGCTCCGTCGCGGACGCAGGAGTTGTCGGCGCACGTGGGCGAGTTGCGGGAAGAGATTTCCCAGCGGCTGTTGCGGACTTCTCCTGTGGGATTTTCCGCGACGCAACCGGAAGTGGCGGCGGCGGTTTCGTGGCTCAAAGAAGAGTGTGGACTGGATGACTCGGGCGCGGAGCAGATGATTGAATACGTGCTGCAGGGGCGGGCCGTGTTGGGAGCTGTGCCAACGCAGACGACTGTGATCGCCGAGCGCTTCTTCGATGAGGGTGGCGGGATGCAGTTGGTGATCCACGCGCCGTTTGGCGGGCGAATCAACAAGGCCTGGGGCCTTTCCCTGCGGAAGAGATTTTGCGTAGGGTTCAACTTCGAACTGCAGGCGGCGGCGACCGACAACGGATTGAATATTGCGCTAGCCGAGCAGCACAGTTTTCCGCTGGGGGATGTATTTCATTTTTTGCAGGCCGATACCGTGCAGCCGATTCTGGAGCAGGCGGCGCTGGATTCTCCCATCTTTGGCACGCGCTGGCGGTGGGATGCGAACCGGGCGCTGGCGCTGCTGCGTTTTCAGAACGGCAAGAAGGTCCCGCCACAGATCCAACGCATGCGGTCGGATGATCTGCTGGCATCGGTGTTTCCAGACGCGGCAGCTTGCTTCGAAAACATCGAGGGTGAGAGAAAGATTCCGGATCATCCGCTGGTGGGCGAAGTGATGAAGGACGTGCTCACGGAAGCGATGGATGTGGAGGGACTGAAGACGCTGTTGCGGGGGATGGCTGCGGGGGAGATTCGGGTGATCGCGGTGGATACTCCGGTGCCGTCGCAGTTTTCGCACGAGATTCTGAATGCGAATCCGTACGCGTATCTGGATGACGCGCCGCTGGAGGAACGGCGGGCGCGTGCGGTCGAGATGCGGCGAGTGCTCCCGGAGTCGGTGCTGGAGGAAGTGGGAGGATTGGATCCAGGCGCGATTGCGCTGGTCCGGGAAGAGGCTTGGCCGGATGTGCGGGATGCGGATGAGTTGCATGATGTGCTGCATACGCTGGTGGCGCTGCCCGAGGAGATTTCGCCCGCTGTGCAGGTTGTGTGGGGAGAGCCGCCCTCGGCCGTCCAGTCGAGCGAAGTTCGACCGGATTTTGCCGGCGGCGGATTCGCTCCTAAAGAGCACAGCTCAGCTTCGCTCGAGCGGGCGGACGAATGCGTCCGCCCCTACGTGGGTACGGGTAGGTGGACAAACTATTTCGAACGGCTGGTGCATGAGGGGCGCGCGGGGATCGCCTCGGTAGAGGGGAGGCGTTACTGGGTGGCGGCGGAGAGGTCCCGGAGTCTCGTGACACTGTTTCCTTCAGCTGTGTTTGAGCAGAGTTTGGCTGACGTGGAGAACGGGCAGAGTTCGCGTGATGATGTTTTGCTGACCTTGGTAACGGGGTGGATGTCGCATTTGGGACCAGCGACCGCTTCAGAGCTTGGGGAGGCGCTGGGGCTTGCCGCTTCGGATATGGAGAAGGCTCTGTTGAGGATGGAGGCTAGCGGGACTGTTCTGCGTGGGAGGTTTACGGGTGCTGCCTCGCGGGCTGGAGTGCCCGCGCCACACGGGTTGAATGTGCCACACGAGGTCGAGTGGTGCGAGCGGAGGTTGTTGGCACGGATTCACCGGCTGACGGTGGGGATGTTGCGGAAGCAGATTGAGCCGGTTACGGCGGCGGTGTTCATGCGCTGGCTGATGCGGTGGCAGCATGTGGCTCAGGGGACGCAGGTGGCGGGCGAGCGCGGAACGATGGAGGTCGTCCAGCAATTGCAGGGATTTGAGATTCCGGCGAACGCGTGGGAACGGCAAGTGTTGGCGCGCCGGATTGTGGACTACGATCCGAAGTGGCTGGATCAGCTTTGCCTGACGGGAGCGGTGGGGTGGGGGAGGCTGTCGCCGCATCCGGCGACGATTGAAGCGGGAGGGGCGGACGCCGGGAACGGCGCATCCGGAGAAGCCCCCGCGCCCCGGCAGCGGCGGGTGATCCCGACCAGTGTTGCGCCGATTACGTTTTTCGTGCGGGAAGAGGCGGACTGGATGATTCCCCGCGAAAATCCCCGCCCATCGGCGAACTCAGGGCAGGCTTTCTCCCAAAAACAGGGAGAAGTGGGTCACCCATCGAGCGGTGGGTTGAGTCATGGGGCGCGGCAGGTGCTTGAGTTCTTACGGCAGCGCGGAGCTTCCTTCTTCGCGGACATTGTGCGGGGTACGGGCAAGCTCAAGGCGGAGATTGAGACGGGACTTTGGGAGTTGGTTGCCGCGGGACTGGTGACGGCCGACGGGTTCGACAATCTGCGGGCCCTGATCGATCCCAAGCGACGCGCGGGGCAGGGCGGCGGGCGCAGCACGCGTCCGCGGCACAGTACGGGGCGGTGGGCACTGTTACATGCGGATGTGGCGGCGGAGAGGCCGCGAGCCGTCGAGGCAGCATGCTGGATGCTGCTGCGGCGGTATGGAATCGTGATTCGGGATCTGCTAGCTCGGGAATCGAATCTGCCTCCGTGGCGCGAGTTGCTGGCGGGGTTCCGGCGGCTGGAAGATCGTGGAGAGATTCGCGGAGGGCGGTTTGTGGATGGATTTCTGGGTGAACAGTTCGCCCTGCCGGTGGCGGTGGAATCGGTGCGGGCGATGCGAGGCCTGCCGTTGGGCGGGGAGACGCTGACGCTGTCGGCAGCGGATCCGTTGAACCTGATTGGGATTCTGGTGCCCGGGGAGAGAGTACCGGCGATCTCTGGCAGGACGGTGAGTTACCGGGATGGGATTGCAGTTTCCGGCTCCAATCTGAGTATGACCGATCAAGGCGTGGCGGCTGAGGCCGCCAGCTAGAGCGGTTCTGGTGCGCTGTGAATTGCGGTGCCTCAGGGCGTTAAATCCCGAAAATGAAGAGGAGCCTGATTGCGGCGCTGCGCCACCCGAAACAGAAAAAAGTCAGAAGCCCGATGAGGGGGTCCCCCGAGCTTCTGACTAGCGATCTCGGCCAGTACTGCTTGAAAGCGCTTCCCCCATCGCTTTGCCGAGCATCCGCTTTATCCATTAGTGCATGCCGGATTCCAATCGGCCGGGGCGGGAACGAAGGCCTGCGGGGTCATGTGATAACCCTCGTATTTGCCGTGTGTTAGTACGATTCTGGGTCCGGCAGAGCGGGACGCGCATAGGACGGGGAATCTGCGAAATGCTATCTGACCGGATAGTCGGACTAGCCGTTCGGATATCGGAAATGACTCAGTCTAGGCATGCATTTCGGACGGCGCTGTGATAATAAGTTCTGCACGGTGCGGGGAGACGCTGCTTGCGGCCTAGACTCTTGGTAATAGCGGGACCCTCAAAAGACTCAACCATTCCGTTGCCCGACGGGGAATCTGCCCTTGGCCGCGATCCGACGAATGCGGTGGCCGTGGCGGATGTGTCGGTCTCGCGCAAACACTGCCTGCTGCGGAGGGAAGAAGACGGACGGTTTCAGATCAAGGATCTGGACAGCCGCAACGGGACGCTGGTCAATGGACTGGCGGTAAAGGAGCAGTGGTTGCGGCATGGAGACGAGATCGCGACAGGCGATTCGGTGTTCTTGTTTCTGGTGGAAGACGAAGACCAGGTGGCTCCTGCCAGCCGGGTTGAGTTCGATGAAAGTATTCCCACCGCTGAGACCAAGCTGATCCATCCCAGGGAAGTGGTCTACCTGCAGCCGGACCGGCTGCTACGAGAGCTGCCGGCGACCTCCCAAGTGGCGCGCAATTTGAGTGGGCTGCTCAAGATCAGCCGGATCGTGCACGCGATCCGCGATCTGGAGGAATTGCAGGCGCAGTTACTGGATCTGATTTTTGAAGTCGTGCCAGCGGGCCGGGGCGCGATTCTTCTGGCGGAGGGCGCGGGTCAGGAATTTAGCTGCCTGTATGCGCGGACGCGGCAGGCGGGACAGCCTCAACTGGTGCGCGTGAGCCGTACGATTGCACGTCAAGTGATGAAAGAGAATGTGGCGCTTCTGGGGGTGGACGTTTCTTCCAGCGGCGTGCTTCGCGACGTGGAGAGCCTCGTGGCGTCCGAAGTGCGGTCGCTGCTGTGCGTTCCGTTGACTGTGTTTCAGCGGGTGATTGGGTGCATTTACCTGGACAGCACGAATGCCGCGAACCGCTTTCACGAAGACCATCTACAACTGATGGCGGCGATTGCCGGGATTTCCGCGGTGGCGCTGGACAACGCTCGGCGACTGCAATGGCTGGAGCAGGAAAACCAGAGGTTGACCACGGAGGTCCGGCAGGAACAGAGCCTGGTGGGGGAAGGCGCGCGGATCAAGGAGATTTTTCAGTTTCTGGCAAGGGTCGCGCCCAGCGAATCGACCGTGCTGATCGAAGGCGAAAGTGGAACGGGCAAGGAACTGGCGGCGCGGGCGCTGCATCGCAACAGTCCGAGGGGAAGCAAGCCATTCGTGGCGATCAACTGCGCAGCGATTCCGGAGTCCCTGCTGGAAAGCGATCTGTTTGGGCATGAGCGCGGCGCATTCACGGGTGCGGCGGCGCAGAAGAAAGGACGTCTGGAAGTTGCCGACGGGGGCGTGGTGTTCCTCGATGAGATCGGGGAACTGGCTCCGGCACTGCAGGTGAAGCTGCTGCGGGTGTTGCAGGAGCGCGAATTTGAACGCGTGGGTGGGACACACTCCATCAAGGTCGACATCCGGCTAATTGCCGCCACGAATCGCGACTTGGACGAAGCTGTGCGCAAAGGAGAATTCCGCCAGGATCTGTATTACCGGCTGGCGGTGTTGACGTTGACCATGCCCCCGCTGCGAGAGCGCCGGGAAGACATTCCGATTCTGACGCGGCATTTTGTGCAGAAATACGCGAAGCGAAGTAAGGTGAAGGCGAAGCCGGTATCGCGCGAAGCCATGGCCGCCCTGGTGAACTACGAGTGGCCAGGCAACGTTCGCGAATTGGAGAACGCGATTGAACGGGCGCTGGTCATGGGATCGTCAGATGCGGTGTTGCTGGAGGATTTGCCGGAATCATTGCTGGAGCAGGAATCGGCGGCCGAGATGCATGAGGGGAAGTATCACGCGAGCGTGAAGGAATTGAAGAAGCAACTGATTGTCGACGCGGTGGAACAGACACGGGGGAATTATGTGGAGGCGGCGGGGATTCTGGGGGTGCATCCGAATTATCTGCACCGGCTGATCCGGAACCTGGGGTTGAAAGGGGCCCTGCAGGAAGTGTTGCGGGGACGGGGCAAGTTTTCGGCGTAGCCTCAGGGGCTAAAGCCCCGTCCAAGGGGGCGGGAGAGATCGCAGCGCTGAAAGCGCTGCGCCACCCCATGGCAAAGTCGGGACCCAGCGAAGATCAAAATCAGAACACCCAAAATCAAACACCAGCCCGCAAACACCAGCCCGCAAACACCAGCGTCCAAAGACTATTGATGATTCAGGGCAGTGACATCTGCATCAGGCGGGCGGGGTCGAGATAGGTGCCCTGCCAGCGAACCGCTACGTGAAGATGGGGCCCGGTTGCTCGTCCGGTCCCGCCACTCAGGCCTATCTCCTGGCCACGCTTTACGGAGTCTCCTTCCTTGACTTTGAATTCGGAAAGATGGAAATAAAGAGTGAGGAGTCCCTGGCCGTGGTCGATGACGATGCAATTGCCTTCAAAGTAGAGGAAGCGCGCGAGCAACACGGTACCCTGATTCATGGCCGCTACCGGGGTTCCGGCGGGGACGCGGAAATCGAGTCCCCAGTGGGGACGCTGGGCGTTGCCGTTGAAGATCCGTTGCGAACCGTAGACGTCGGAGATGGCAGCATCGGCAGGGGCGGCGAATTTGCCGTCCCACTCACGGGCTGGGGTTACGCGGTTTAGGTAGTCCTCTTTGATCTTCACGCCTTCTGCGATTTGCTGTTGCTGCTCAGGGCTCGGCTCGGTGAATTTCTTTTCCACCGTGAGCTCGACTTTGATTTGAGGATATTGAGCGCGCGCGACGGCGAAGGTACGCGTGAAGATTAACGGAGTTTTGGTTGTGGCCCGTTCCCCGGTTAGTTCGAGCGTGTACTTGCCCGGGGGGGTGTCGAAGGGTACGCCTGCCAAGGTGAACCACATTTTTGTGGAGGCATCGTAACTGAAGGTGAGTTGGTGGGCGCGCCATGTTCCTGTGAGGGACTCGAGTTTGGCGGGAGGCTTCACCTGAAAAAGCACGGGAGCGCCGTTGAGCAGGCGAGCCGGTTGGGCGCGGACGGTCCAGTCGGCGGCGGAGGCGGGAAGGGTGGCGTACGAGAAAACGAGCGCGCAGATTGCTATGGCTCGAACAGATCGCGTGCGGAGGCGCTGGGCTTCGCCCGCGCGACGCGCTGCGCTCGCTCGAGGCAGGCTCGGGCGGGACAGCCGAGGCGGCTGTCTCCACATGAGCTGTCTGCGATTTGAGGACTTCACCTTAACAGCGTAGCACTGCGTGGAATTACGCCGCTATAATCAGGGGGCATGCGCATCCGGGTTCTCACTGGCTTTGCGGTGTTGGCATTGTCCGGACTGGGTTTGACGGAGACAGCGACCAAACCATTGCACGCTGACCGCGTTGTGGTCCTCAAGAAAGAGCGCACGTTGCAACTCCTCAGCCAGGGGAAAGTAATCAGGAGGTATAGGGTTGCCTGGGGCGGAGATCCCCGCGGGCCGAAGACGCGGCAGGGTGATCACAAGACCCCCGAAGGGCTTTACGTTCTCGATTCTCGAAACCCGCACAGCCAATTTTACAAGTCGATCCACATCTCGTATCCCGACGCTCACGACCGGGCTGAGGCGCGCCAGAAGGGAGTCTCCCCAGGGGGAGATGTGTTCGTACATGGCCTGCCGAAGGGCTACGGCTGGGTGGGAGGGTCTCACCGTCTCAAGGATTGGACGGACGGGTGCATCGCGGTCACGAACGAAGAGATCGATGAAATCTGGGAGGCGGTGGCGGACGGGACGCCGATTGAGATCCGGCCTTGAGAGAGATTTGGTGGACCTGGTCGGGATCGAACCGACGACCTCTTCCATGCCATTTAGCCCGTATTAAGAAATCCAACAACTTACAGCGCCCAGAGGACCGTCTTTTGGGTTTTTGTACCCGTAAGGCAGGTAAGGATCACAGGTAAATGTCGCAGGTGAGCCACCAACTCTGCGCCCTACCCTGGCAGTGACCGGGCGACCCCCCGCGCCGCCACTTAGAGCCACACCGCTCTGCCGCTCAGATGCCGAGAGAGGCACGATCAGCGTCGGCGGGACCAGTTATCCAATGCGTGTTGGGTTCCACGGAGAGAGGACGCAGGGAGGAGCCGCCGAGATGGGAGAAATGTCATCTCGTATAGCTCCGCGCGATTTTGCGAAACAGCTCGGACGCGGTAGACTGAGTTTTACAGGCGACGTTTCACAGGGGTGTTTGACCCCTTGTCTGGAGGAATTCGCATGCTGCCGAAATTCGAGCAGTTCATTCGTGAACGCCAGTACCTTCAACGTCTCCCCCTGCGACCGTCTCGTGGCATACCGGTTGCGTAGAGATCGAAACCGCTGCTTCAGCGCAGACTGGCGCCAAATCTCATTGATGTTCTGAGTGTAATGGCCTAGAGCAGCGGTTTTTTCTTGGGCCTTGAGCAACGGCTCTTCGTCAATTTTTTGTTGCAGCGGCACTAGCTTTGCGCGCAATCAGGAGATAGCCTGTGCCGACAGCTTCTTTTTGAAGTTTCTGAAGAGTGGTACTGCGTGTGTCCTGCCGGCCCTCGAGTTCGCCCAAGCCCAATCGCGATTCGTACTCCAACTCTAGCAGCCCCTTACGGCGGGCCTGCTGAAGACTGTTGGCAAGCAACGCCTTCGCCTCCGTCGCTTGGCCCATCGCCATACGCAGGCGGGCATCGGCAATGGCCAGTTCGATTTTCAAGCCATAACTCGCGCTTTTTTTCGCCAGATTCCTAGCTTGAAGTATTGCGCGCTGGGCTTCGGGCAACCGGGACTGCCCCAGAAAAGTGAGCGCATTGGAAAGATGAGCATGAGACTGTCCTTCGTAGTCCTCAGCCTCTTGAAATCCCGACAGGGCTTTGGCGGCTGCATTTTCGGCACCGCCAAGTTGACCCTGCTCGCGATAGACCGCGGACAGAGCCGCGTAGCTCTCGGCGACTGCCTTCGTTTCTCCTCCCTGTTGGCGAAGGCGAAGCGCCTCTTCATGCTTCTCGCGCGCACCCTTTAGATCGTCGCGCTCGAGCTGGATTTCCGCCAACCCATAAAGCGGCCAGCTCGCGAATACCCTTTGGCCACTGGACTGGAAGATCTGATAGGACTCAGTGTCGAGCTTTTCCGCCGCCGCCAAATGGCCCAGCGCGAATTGGACTTCGGCCAGGTCGATCAAAGGAATTCCTTTGATTTCACCGGTAGTGCTGTAGATTTGCAGGACTTGCTCAAGATCAGACCGAGCAGCAGTCAAGTCGCCCTCGGTGGTCAGCATAAGCGCAACATTGATTAAGACGCTCGCAATCTCGCCTTGTTTGCCGACCTTGCGGTCCAGCGCCAAAGCTTCGCCAAAACTTTGGCGGGCAGTGGCAAAGTCACCCGTGTCTCTCTGCAGCGTGCCAAGATTGTTCAGGGTGACGCCGGTTTGTTGCATATCCCCGACGTCTTTTGAAATCTCCAGAGACTGCTTATAGGCGTTCAGCGCCTCAGCGATATTCTTTTGGTGTGTCAGGACTACGGCGATGCTGTTCAACTCATTGGCCGCTCCCCTGCGGTTGCCGATTTGTTGGCGGATGGCGAAGGAGTCGTCAAACGCTTTCCGTGCGGCATTAAGGTCACCACGGTCGTAGTCAACCGCACCGATATTGTGTAAGACACGGGCTTCGCCCAAGCGATCTCCGACGCTCGCGAAAAGCGCGCGCGCCGCTTCTGAGGCAGCGTTTGATTTTTCCGGCTCGCCCAGATTGCGAAAGGCCCTGCTTTCGGCAATCCGCGCCTGAGCCATGAGGAGACGCGCTCCCTGGGAATCGCTTTTTTGCACTGCGATGCCGGCGGCGACCAACTGGCGCTTGAAGTCAGAGATGGAATTCGCAGCATCTGCTTCCGCAAAATCGATCCGGGGATCTTCTCCTTGGGGAGAAGGAAGCTTGCGAAGGGTGACTAAGGTCTGCAGGGCGTCCTTTCCTTTGCCGCCCTGCACCTGTGCATTCGCCAGATTCAAACCATCTTCAAGGTTGTCGGGCGCGGCGTTGAACCTGTCGCGGTAAATCGCGATCGCTTTTTCCCATTGTGCCGTGGCCTGCCAGTACCGAGCCTCGATCTGCAGTCTCTGGGCAGGCGGAAGATTTACCGAGAGATCGAAAGCTTGCTTTGCTGCCTGGCGGGCCCTGTCTTCATAGCCCAGCAGGGACCATGCGTGCGCCTCCGCGGAGTGGATGAGAGGATTGTTGGGATCGGCGGCCGTCGCCTGCTGCAACAGATCACGCGCCGCCAGGGCATCGAAGACGCGCAGTTTTGAAAGTCCCTCGGCATAGAGACGGGCGGCGTCGACGGTGGAGGGCCGGGAAGCTTTCAGCGTCGCCTTGTCGGCCTCGGAGAGGGTGCCCGCACCGAGTCTCTGGCGCAATTCCGCACCGGTCCGGCCCACCAGGTCGAGAAGTCCAAGTTCATTCCCGTTCTCAGTGAAAGAAGTGATCGTTTCGCCAGAGGCGGCGTCCTGGATGCGAAGATCGAGACGGATCTGTCCCCCCGACTCTTTGCCCAAATCGAGATAAGAGCCTAGAACGACTAAGTCACTGCCTGAGTTTTTGCGAATCCGGGCTAAAGTATCTCGGGGAAGATTGTCGCTGTTCACTAAACCCAAATCATTTGTGACTCGGGTCACGCTCTCCGCGGAAATCGTCCGCAGGTGCGGTCCCGCTTCGACTTCGGTAGTTAGCATTTCAGACAGGGCTGCCGACAGCCACGCGGTTTCGGAGCGTCCAGCCAGATCCTTGAATCCCAGGACCGCGACGGAACGCCGCACCTTAGCTCCAGAGATGTCGCCAGTGGGCTTGCCGAAGCGTTTTACCGCGAACCAAGACAGTCCGGCGCCTAGCAAAAGCAAAGCGACGGCAATCCAAGCCAACGGACGGCGCGCCGATTTTGGCGCCCTGCCGGAACTGAGTTGTTGCAGATCGCTGCCCAGTTCATACGCGGTCTGGTACCTTTTGTTGGGGTCCTTTTCGAGAGCCTTTACTACCACGCGTTCCACGGCACTGGAGACTTCGGGATTGATTTCACGTGGTGGCCGAGGTGTTCTGTTAAGAATGGCATCCACGAGAAGCGGGCCCTCTTCTGGGAATGGCGGCTGCCCGGTGCAAATCTGATAGAGCACAGTGCCTACTCCCCAAATGTCGGTGCGGACGTCACTGGTCTCTCCCCGCAACTGCTCGGGTGCCATGTACGGCAAGGTTCCCATCACGACCTGAGGTTCAGTAACTTCAAAGCCGCGAGCGGCGGCGACGGGGGGATGTGTCAGCTTCGCCAGCCCGAAGTCGAGAATCTTCGCCTGTCCGCGATTGGTCACAAGTATGTTGGCGGGCTTGAGGTCGCGATGAAGGATGCCTTTATCGTGAGCTGCGCCCAGCGCATCGACGATCTGAATTCCCAGATCCACCACTTTTTCTTCCGGTAAGGCCTGCTTCTTTAGGCAGTGGCTTAGAGGCTGACCTTCGAGCAGTTCCATGACAATGAACTGTCGCCCTTCATGCTCGCCCACGTCGTACACCGTGCAAATGTTCGAATGCTGCACCGCCGCGATGGCCCTTGCCTCTCGCTCGAACCTCTGTCGGCGCATGGGATCGGAAGAAAGATGAGCGGGAAGAACCTTGACGGCCACGTTGCGGTCCAGACGAGTGTCGTTAGCGCGATAGACCTCGCCCATGCCTCCGGCGCCCAGCAACGAATGGATCTCATACGGTCCCAGCTTCATGCCAGCGGTCCAGGCGGCAACCGAAACCGTGTCTTGGTCCGGAACTACCTCCGCGACCGCGGGGCCTTCCAGAAACCGCGAGTTCCGCTCTTGAGCGACGATCAGGGAGTCGACTTCGTGGCGCAGAACCGGATCCGTGCAAGCACCGTCGAGGAAGGCCATGCGGTGGGCCGGGTCCAGTTCCAGAGCGGATTCAAGGATGGGCCGGATTTTCTGCCATTGTTCCGGGGTCATGCCGCCGATTTTCCTCGACTCATCTCGCGAAGCAGCCACGCTCGGGCCGACGACCAACTGCGCTTGACCGTGGCCGTAGATACTCCCAGGAATTCCGATGTGTCCTCAATCGAAAGTCCCCCGAAATACCTCAGCTCAATAATTTGGCTCTGCGTGGAATCGAGTTTGGCAAGCTTGTTGAGGGCTTCGTCCAGGGCCAGCAGGTCCACGGCTTTTTCTGGTCGCCAGCCCGGCGAAGCCATACTGTAATCAAGGGTTAACCGAGTAACGCCAGATCCGCGCTTGGAGGCGCGACGATTGCGCTCGTAGTCCACCAGGATCCAGCGCATCAATTGAGCGGCGACACCGACAAAGTGGGCCTGATTTTCGACCCGGAGAGAGTGTTCCTCGGCCAGTCGCAGATATACCTCGTGGACCAGTGCGGCGCTCTGCAGGGTGTGATTCGGGCGTTCTTTGCGTAGATAGTGGCGAGCCTGCTGTCGCAGCTCCTTATAGACAAGCGGCAGCACGGCCTCGAGCGCCTTCCGGTCTCCATTCCCCCATTGCAACAGTAGTTCGGTAACTCGCCCGGAGGAAGCTGGTTCCACGGTAGGCCCTCTGCTTTTCCACGGAGTCGGGGCAGATACCACGGGAGCATAGGCGAAAACATGCCAGAAATCAACTTATTCCGTTGAAAACACTTACGTTTAACGGTAGCGCAAAGAAGTCGTGCTCGGGCACGCCAAGAGAGTCTTTGCTGGGTGATCCAGTTTGCCTTCTTTTTACGAGTTGGATTACAGGCGCAAATGACCCCGCGCCACAAAGAAATTTGGGCTTGTGTGATCCAGTCTGGCTCTTTTTTGCGAATTGGATTACAGGGGAACGAGAGTTCCCGCGAAAGGTTCGACACAGGACGCTTTAGAAAATCAAGAAAAGGAGAAAAATATGAACAACCATGGTCCAGCTGTAATGACCACCGTTCAAAGCCAATCGCGGTTTGGCAGCGTTCGCAAGCTTCTGCTTGGAGTTCTGTGCAGTTGCGTTTTCACGGCGTTGCCGTTATCAGCACGTGTGCACCACGCCTACGTGACTAACTATGGCGACAATACCGTGTCCGTAATCGACACCTCAACCCCAACCCCAACCGTTTTGAACACCATTAAGGTAGGCAAGAATCCTTATGGGGTGGCCGTCGGGCCGGGCGGCCAGTTCGTTTACGTGACCAATGCAACCGACGGAACTGTCTCTGTGATCAGCACGGCGACCCAGAGAGTCGTGGGCAAACCGATCCCAGTGGGTACGTTTCCGGTTGCCGTGGCGGTTGCTGGCAGGTACGCATATGTAGCCAACTTTAGCAGCCATGACGTGACCGTGATCGACACCAGGAACCGAAATGTGGCAGTTCAATCGATCCCAGCAGGGTTCAATCCGACAAGCGTCGCCATCGCTTACACCGCCAATGGAACCTACGCCTACGTCTCCAACTTTGGCGACATCAGCGTTACCGTGATCGACACGAGTACAAACCAGGTTGTGGACTCCATCCCCGTGGACTACGATCCGAATGTCCTGGCAGTCACACCGAACCAAGGACACATCTACCTGGCAATTTACGGCAATGGGACTGTCTCCGTAATCGACACCTCAAACAACACGGCGAGCCCCTCCTCGATTGCGGTTGGAACCAATCCGGTCGGGATCGCCATTACGCCGAATGGTGATTGGGCCTATGTCACAAACTATGGGGACAGCACCGTCTCTATTATCTCGACCGCAACGAATACGGTTTTGGGAACTCCGATCTCAGTGGGAACGAATCCGACCAGTGTGGCGTTTACGCCCAATGGTAGGTTCGCCTATATTACGAACTTCAGCAGCAATACAGTCTCGCTAATCAACACTTATACGAAGGCAGTCAGCACGCTTTCAGTAGGGACGAACCCAGCTTATATTGCCATTCAGTAATTGGGGATCACGGCTAACTCATTTGAGTAAGACGCCGCCTCTATAACAGCGAGCGGGGGCTGGACCATTCGCAATGTCACGGTCGTGCTGGGATTGCGGCCTTTCACTGCGAAAGCCGAAATCCTACCTGAGCAGGTGAAGGGCCGGGCCTGTGCCTTGGATGACATCAAGTCAGCCGGGACCGCAGGCAGACGGTAGAGGGTTCTCGGCAAGCGCAATCCGCTGTCCGTCCTTCGCGAGCAGCTCAAAGCTGAGGGGGGTCGGTGTCACCAGTACCAGATACCGATCCTCCTCCGCTGGTCGTTATCACGCCTGTGCTGGCGCGGAAGGCTTCCTGAGAGCGTTGACTTCTGGTTTGCGCTTCTGCCCAGTGGCAAGGGGAACTACACATAGGTTGAACGAAATCGCAAGAGTGGATTCCTAATTCGCCGTGGAAGTCGGTCATGCGCACCAAAATCGTATTCAGTTTGCTGTTGCTATTCGCTGCGTTCTCCGCATTGTCTGGAGCACAGGTGGTGGTCACCGAGGACGCCAGCACGTGGTCGCTCGCCCAAGCGCGGATGAATGCGAACTCTCAGCCGTGAGTTGGGTCCCTTTCGTCGATACCAAGAAGATGGCCTCGTTCTGACCACTGCCTCAGTATCGGCATGATGTGAGTGTCCGGTGCAAACAGAATGCGTGCACCTGCAACGAGCGGAAATCTGTTACTTGTAGCTCGCCAAGACTCGGTCCGCCAAACCATCAGTTCTCAGGGCTTGGGTGAGCCGTTCTTTAATGGGGTGATTAGATCACTAGTCTGCGCGAGCCTGAGGCGCACGGTGCCGTAACCGACCCCCAGCTTTGCCGCATCTGGCGCGATTGGGTGTTTGCCTCTAACAAACTGCGGGGGAAGCGCCCAATAAGCGGATGCCAGTTTGTGGAGGACTACATCCGGCCACGCTTCGTGGAACATGGCCTCATTGATGCCGACTACGCGGGACGGGCTGGCCTACACGCATTCAGGCACTCGCTCGCTACCGTGCTGATCGTAGAGGAAAAGGTGGACCCGAAGACGGCTCAGAGCATCCTGCGCCACACCGATGCCGGATTGACCATGAACATCTACACCCACGCTCAGGACCCGGCCAAGCGGGCTGCGCTGCAACGGTTCGAGTCACGCTTGGTGCGGTAGAACACAGGTAAAGACAGGCAACACAGGTAAGAAATCACAGGTAAGAACTTCGGGATCAAAATGGCGCTTGAAGCTAATCCACGAGAATGATGGTGGACCTGGTCGGGATCGAACCGACGACCTCTTCCATGCCATGGAAGCGCGCTCCCAGCTGCGCCACAGGCCCACTGTTTAGGGGGACACTACGACCAGTCCGTTGCGGACGGCCTTAAGTATTCTCGCTGAGCGGGCGCAGATAGTCAACGCGAGCAATTATTGGTGATGTGTCGTCTTGCCGGTTCCACCGATGGGGCGGTCGAGCTTCGCTCGACGGACAGCCGAGGGCGGCTATCCCCACCTATATCATTTCCACGCTTGAGAACACTATCAACTCTTCCGTTGTTTCCACAGGGCACTTCTGGCATAATTACTCGTGCACCCCACCTGCACAATTTCTCAAAAACAATTTAGAGCGAGGAAGAGATGCCAGCGAAGTACATCTTTGTAACGGGCGGAGTTGTGTCTTCACTCGGCAAGGGATTGGCCGCGGCTTCCATTGGCTGCCTGCTGGAGAGCCGCGGAATGAAGGTCAATCTGATGAAGTTCGATCCCTATCTGAATGTGGATCCGGGAACGATGTCGCCGTTTCAACACGGCGAAGTTTTCGTGACCGACGACGGCGCCGAAACCGATCTGGACCTGGGGCATTACGAGCGCTTCACGCACGCCAAACTTTCTCGCGACAATAACTGGACGACGGGACGGATCTACGAGCAGATCATAGCCAAGGAGCGGCGCGGCGACTATCTGGGCAAAACGGTGCAGGTGATTCCGCACGTCACCAATGAGATCAAGGCGGCGATGAAGAAGGTGGCGCAGGACGTGGATGTCGCGATTGTGGAGATTGGCGGAACGGTGGGCGACATCGAGTCGCTGCCTTTCATGGAAGCGATCCGGCAGATGCGGCAGGAACTGGGGCGCGAGCACACCCTGTTTGTGCACGTGACGCTGGTGCCGTTTATTGCGGCGGCGCAGGAGCTCAAGACGAAGCCGACGCAGCACTCGGTGAAAGAGCTGCTGAGCATTGGAATCCAGCCGGATATTCTGCTGTGCCGCACCGACCGGTTTCTGGCGAAGGATATCAAGTCGAAGATCGCGCTGTTCTGCAACGTGCCGGACGAGGCAGTAATCACGGCAAAGGATGTGGCCTCCATTTATGAAGTCCCGCTGGTGTTTGCCAATGAAGGGGTCGACGCACTGGTGCTGAAGTATTTGCACTTGGAAGCAAAGGATCGCGACCTCTCGAAATGGGAGGACATTGTCCACCGCGTCTACAACCCGAAGGACACGGTTACGATCGGGATCGTCGGAAAGTATGTGGAGTACGAGGACTCGTACAAATCGCTGAAGGAAGCTCTGGTACACGGGGCACTAGCGCACAACCTGAAACTGCAGCTTAACTGGATTGAAGCCGAGGGACTGGAAACGGCAGACGGAGACGGTTTCGAGGCGCAACTCGAAGGGTATGACGGAATTTTGGTGCCCGGAGGATTTGGCAAGCGGGGCATTGAAGGGATGCTGCTCGCGATCCGGTATGCCCGCGAGAAGAAGGTTCCGTACTTTGGGATTTGTTTGGGTATGCAGACGGCCTGCATCGAATTTGCGCGCAACGTGGTGGGGTTGGAGGAAGCGAATTCGAGCGAGTTCGATCCGGCAACGCCGCATCGCGTGATCTACAAGCTGCGCGAGTTACGCGGAGTGGAGGAACTGGGCGGGACGATGCGGCTGGGGGCGTGGCCGTGCAAGATCGAGCCCAATACGCTGGCGCACAAGATCTATGGGAAGCTGGAGATCAGCGAGCGGCACCGGCATCGCTACGAGTTCAATCGCGAGTATGAAGAGCCCATGACTGCTGCCGGCCTGCGAATTTCAGGGTCGACGCCGGATGGGACTTACGTGGAAATGGTGGAACTGCCCGATCATCCACATTTTATTGGGTGCCAGTTCCATCCTGAGTTCAAGTCGAAGCCGCTGGAGCCGCATCCTTTGTTCAGCACGTTCGTGGGCGCGGCGTATGAATATGGGGTGAAGCGGCGTGCGGAGAAGGAAACCGCTGCGGTGGAGATGTTCCACCGGCCGGAGAGAGTGCGGAGTTAAGAGCGTTACCACGGAGGCACAGAGGCACGGAGAAACAAAGAAATTCTCCGTGGCTCTGTGTCTCCGTGGTTGATGTTTGAAGGCACATCTTTCAGATTGCGGGGAAAATTCACTGATTACTGCTTTCCAAGTCGGCGACGTGCATGTCGGCTCTGGCGATCTGTTCCTGATCGCTGGGCCGTGTGTGATTGAGAGCGAAGAGCACGCGATCCGGATGGCGGAGATCATCAAAGGCGTGACGCGGGCGCTGGGGTTTCCGTTCATTTTCAAAGCGAGTTACGACAAGGCGAACCGCACGTCGATCCGGAGCTTTCGCGGGCCAGGGATCAAAGAGGGCCTGCGCATTCTGAAGAAGATTAAGAATGAACTGCAGGTACCGGTTCTGACCGATGTGCACGAGACCGCCGACGTGGGGAAAGTCGCGGAAGTGGCGGATGTTTTGCAGATTCCAGCGTTTCTCAGTCGGCAGACCGATTTGGTGGTGGCGGCCGCGCTGAGCGGACGTCCGGTGAACATCAAGAAGGGGCAATTTGTTTCGCCGTGGGATATGCGACACGCGGTGGAGAAATGCCGCGACGCCGGCAACACGCAGATCTTGCTGACCGAGCGTGGGGCGAGTTTTGGATACAACAATCTGGTGGTGGATATGCGGTCGCTGGCGATCATGCGGAGATTTGCGCCCGTGGTCTTCGATGCGACTCACTCGGTGCAGTTGCCCTCTTCCCAGTCCGAGGGCAATGGGCCCGCGGTGAGCGGCGGGCAACCGGAGTTTATTCCATTGCTGTCGCGGGCGGCGGTGGCAGCCGGAGTGGATGGAGTGTTCATGGAGGTCCATGACAATCCGAAGGAAGCGAAGTCGGATGGGGCGAATGCGCTGGAGTCGACCAAGCTGCGGGGCGTATTGAAGGAATTGCAGGCGGTGAGGAAGGCACTGGTGGAGGCGCACGCCACACCGTAGTCGAAGTCACACCAGGGACCGAATTCAGGGTGGAAGGGGCGGCTGACAGCCGCTCCGTTTATGTTGCAGCAAAAAGCCCCACTTCTCGCGCAAAGAGCGCGCGAGAAATAGGGCACCCGGTTCAGGGAAGAACTCGGGGATTATTCCAGGACGAAGATATTCTTTTTCGCGCACATCTCCTTTAACACTTTTGGCCATACGGTGACGCTGACTTCGCCTAGGTGGGCTTTGCGCAGCAGGAGCATCATGGTGCGGGACTGGCCGATGCCGCCTCCGATGGAGAGCGGCAACTCGTTGTTGATGATGCCCTGGTGATATGGAAACCTGAGATTGTTGAGGAGGTTCGACAATTCGAGTTGGCTGCGCAGGGTTTCGGCGTTGACGCGGATGCCCATCGAACTGAGTTCGTGTCGGCGCTGCGTAACATGGTTCCAGACCAGGATGTCCCCGTTGAGTCCGTGCGTGTCGCGCCGGCTTTGCATGCTGGTGTCGGTGACCCAATCGTCATAGTCGGCGGCGCGCATCTCGTGAGGATAGCCGTCGAGCAAAGGCCAGCCGATGCCGATGATGAAGACGGCAGGATATTTTTGCAGGATGACGGTCTCGCGGCGTTTGCGAGGAAGATCGGGGTACATCGCGAGCAGTTCTTCGGCGTGCAGGAAGGTGAGTTCCTCGGGCAGGTTGGGATAGCGCGGCTGGCGCAGTTCGGGGAACATGTTCTGGGCAAATCTCTCGGCGCCGACCAGGACTTTCCATATCTTGCGAACGATGGACTTGAGGAATTCCAGATTGCGCTGCTCGGCGGTGATTACCCGCTCCCAATCCCACTGGTCGACATAGGCGGAGTGGTCGTGGTCGAGGAAATAGTCTTTGCGCACGGCGCGCATGTCGGTGCAGATGCCTTCGCCCGGTCGGCAGTCGAACTGTTTGAGGGCCATCCTCTTCCATTTGGTGGCGGCCTGTACGACCTGCGCATCGATGGGATGCGTGTCCCGATCGTTCGAAATGTGGAACTGGATGGGAGTGCGCGAGCCGTCGCGATCGAGCATGTCGTTGACGCCACTCTCGGCGTCGACAATCAGCGGGACTTCCACCATCATCAGGCTGAGTTCCTTACATAGATTGTCTTCTACGTAGCGTTTCAGGTGGAAAAGCGCCTGCTGGGTTTCTTTGGGGGTCAGCAGCGGGTTGTAGTCGCGGGGCAAAATCTTTTCCAGTTCGATGTAGTCGCCGATACCGGGGCCGGCCAGGTCGGCTTTCTTGCTGGCCTGCGAATCCGTAGGGGGCACGCTGATGTATTCGGCGCTGTCATGTTGAGAAGTCTCGGTCAGGGTGGGGGTGCGGTCATCCGATATAAAGAGGCTCATATAAGGAAGGCTCCTTCGACAGCGGAACAGGCCGCTGACGTAGTGCGAATCGTTTCTATTGGATGTCCCCGGAGAGCAAGGAACAGTGACCGCGATCACAGCTCAGCGTGCGGCGAGTAACAGGCTCCGGCGCCTTTGCCATCAGTGTGAGGGGCGATGCCAACCCTGGTTCGTGTGGTAGATTGAAATCCTCGCCATGAAGCACGTTGCCAACTGGGCTTTGAACACTGCCGCGCTGCGTGGCGCGAGCTATACGGATGTGCGCAGCGTCGCACAGCGCAGTCGCGCCCTCACGACAAAAAATGGCAAGGTTGGGAGCGCTTCCGACGCAGAGTCGGTGGGTATGAGCGTGCGCGCGATCGCAGATGGGGCCTGGGGCTTCGCGGCTTCCGCAGAACTCGGACGCGGCGCGGTCGAAGCGACGGCTGCTCGCGCGGTCGAGATCGCTCGCGCCTCAGCGAGGGTGAAGCAGGAAGATGTGCGTCTTGCCCCGGAGGAGCCCGCCGTCGCCGAATGGAGCACGCCCTACAAGATCGATCCGTTCAGCGTTTCTGTCGAACAAAATATTGAGCTGTTATTGAAGGTTGACGCGGAGTTGCGCTCGGTTGCAGGGATTACTCTGGCAGAGACGAACCTGAACTTTAATCGCGAAGAGCAGTGGTTCGCGTCGTCGGAGGGCGCGGACATTCATCAGACCAAGCTTACGACGGGCGCGGGCTATGCGGCGTATGCCTTTGCCGGAAATGAGATTCAGAAGCGGTCTTACCCGAATTCGTTCGGTGGGCAGTGGCAGAACAAAGGTTATGAACTGATCGACGAATTGAAGTTAGTGGGAAACGCGAGGCGCATCGCGGAAGAGGCGGTCGCGCTGCACCGGGCTGATCAATGTCCGGAAGGGAAGTTCGACATCATTCTCGACAGTTCGCAGTTGGGGCTGCAGATTCACGAATCGGTGGGACATCCGATCGAACTCGATCGCGTGCTGGGGATGGAGGCGAATTTTGCGGGGACGTCGTTTCTGACCCTCGACAAGCTGGGCAAGTTGCGGTACGGCAGCGAACTGGTGAATGTGGTCGCGGATGCGCGCCAGGAACATGGACCCGGGCTGGGGACCTTTGGCTTTGACGACGAGGGAGTGCCGGCGCAGTGCACGCCGATCATCACCAACGGGCTGTTCACGGGCTATCTCAGTTCTCGTGAGACGGCGCACACGATCGGCGAGAACCGGTCGGGGGGAACGTTGCGGGCTGAGGGATGGAACCGCCTGCCGATGATCCGGATGACGAACATCAGCCTGCTTCCGGGTGAACGACCCCTGAGCTTGGAGCAATTAATAGAGGCCACCGACCACGGCATTCTGATGCAGACGAACCGCTCGTGGTCCATTGACGACAAGCGTTACAACTTTCAGTTCGGTTGCGAGCTTGGATGGGAGATCAAGGGTGGGAAGCGGGTGCGCATGGTGAAGAATCCGTCGTACTCGGGGATTACGACGGAGTTCTGGAATTCGCTGGATGCGATCTGCTCGCGCGACGAGTGGACGTTGTGGGGAACTCCCAATTGCGGGAAGGGCCAGCCGCAGCAGGTGATGGGGACTGGACACGGGGCGGCGCCGTCAAGATTTCGGGGGATCAAGGTTGGGGCGGCGTTTAAGAACGACTGATTTCACCACGGCAACACTTCGGTACGGGGGACTGCGAACGATTCGATGCTAACCAGGGAACAAGCCGGCGGCATTTTTGAGCGCATCATAAAGCTCTCGACCGCGGATGACGTCGAGGTGCTTTTCTCTGGGGGGCAGTTTGCTCTGACCCGCTTCGCCAACAATACCATTCACCAGAACGTGGCCGAGGAGAATCGCGTGGTCTCGGTGCGGAGCGTGTTTGGCGGGCGGACGGCGCGGGCTTTCACCAACAAGTTCGATGAGGAGAGCTTGCGCCAAGTTGTGCGATCGGCGGAGAGTCTGGCGCGGGTGCAGCATCCGGACGCTGAACTTCTGCCGGTGCCTGATTTGCGGGAGGCGGCTGGCATTTCAGACACGGGCAGGACGGGCGAGGCGCCCGTCCCCGCACGAACTGCGCCTTCCCGGCACTTTCCGCTGACCGCTGCCATCACGCCTGAATTGCGGGCGGAGGGCGTCAAGAAGATTGTGGGCGTGGCGGCAAAGCACAGGCTCACTACCGCCGGAGTGTTCTCCAGCGGAGAATCCTTCGAGGGCATTTTCAATTCACGCGGGTTGAACCATTGGCACACCCAGACCTCGGCGGAAGTTTCGATCACCATGCTGGCAGCGGATTCTTCCGGCTGGCAAAAAGCGAATTCGCCGGATGTCGCGAATCTTGATCCGCTGGCGATGGCCGAGACTGCGGCAGGGAAAGCGGTGGATTCGGCGCGTCCGCGAGAGATTCCGGCAGGGAAGTATACGGTGATTCTGGAGCCGGCAGCCGTGCTCGACATCGTGGGATTCATGTTCTGGGATTATTCGGGAATGGCAATTCTGGACCAGCGGTCATTTCTGACGGGACGAATCGGCACAAAGCTGTTTGGCGACAACGTCACGATCTGGGACGATGTGGCACATCCTTTGCAGACTGGCTCGCCTTTTGACGGTGAAGGAGTGCGGCGGCAGCGGGTGGGGCTGGTGGAGAACGGAGTTGTGAAGCGAGTGGTCTATGCTCGTGCGACTGCGGAGAGGATGACGCGCTCGGAATACAAGGATAAAGCCGGTCCAATTGCGGCCACTGGCCATGGTTTCGCTCTGCCGAACGAAATGGGTGAGATGCCGCTGAATATCGTGTTCGCTCCGGCCGGCAATCCGCAGACAGTCGAGCAGATGATAGCGTCGACCGAGCGCGGCGTGCTGGTGACGCGGCTCTGGTACATCCGTGAAGTGGAGCCCTTTGAAAAAATGCTGACCGGGATGACGCGCGACGGTACATTCCTGGTGGAGAACGGCCGGGTGCAGGGTGGAGTGCGAAATTTCCGCTTCAATGAAAGTCTGATTCACATGCTGTCGAACGTGGAAGGTATGAGCGTGCCGGTCCGGTCGTGCGGAGAAGAATCGTTTGACATGGTGGTCCCAGCGATGAAGGTGAAGGAGTTCCACTTCACGGAAGTGACCAAGTTTTAGGGCAAGGCGCGTGGCTTTGCGACTCAGTTTTCTGCTTCCGGTTTCTCTCCGATAATTACCGGAAGTTGACCCGGATTTGACCGGAAATCAACGGATTCGAGCAGGCAGTTTAGGGCTCAAATCCGGCCTCGAGAATCTCCCCTAAGTCATTCAAAGAAAATCAGTTAAGCCCCATTTGTTCCATGACTTCGGTAACTTTGTTTGTCGGATTCGCGGGTGTACGCTGCCCTTGAGTTGGAAGAGAGTCCGGGAAACGGAAAACAGCGTTACCGGAAGGAAGGTTCTTCTCAGCGTGGCCGCAGAAGGAACAGCACCGATGACCGAGGCACAGGCGAGGGCAGGACACTACGAGGATATGCAGAGTGCGCCGCGCTTTCCGCTGCACCTCTCGGCGTCGGTAACCAGCCAAGGCAGCGCCTATTCGGCGGAGACGGAGAACATCTCGGCGAACGGCGTGTTGTTTGCGATGGACCGGGATGTTCCGGTGGGTTCGATGGTGGACTTCACGATTCTATTGCCGGCCGAGGTGGTGGGCGCGCGGCGGGATGTGCAGATCGACTGCCGGGGCCGGGTCGTGCGGAGCTTCGAGGATCGGGGCCGGCGCGGCGTGGGCGTAGTGATTGACGAATACCATTTTGAGCGGGCGTAGGAACCGAATGTCGACGATTCCGGTTAGCATGGAAGAAAATCTCGGAGCAGGCGAAGACGGCGGCAAGGGCCAGTTCGTCCGCGTGATTGTGGCCGATACTCAGGCCATCTTCCGCGCCGGCTTGCGCAAGGTTTTCGCGCTCGAAGATGACATTCGCGTCGTGGGGCAGGCGGAGACGCTGGTGCAAACGCAAACCGCGGCGGCGAAATTCACGGCGGATGTGCTGATTTTTGAAGCGGCTCTGACGCCGAATCCGGTGGAGGCGGTGGCTGATCTGCTTCGCCAGAAGCCTCAGTTGCGCATTGTAGTGGTGACCCCCGGGTCCGATGAAGACTTGACCTTGGAATTATTCCGCCGGGGAGCGCATGGCATTGTGTCGCGGGAAGTTGAGCCTGAATTATTGGTGGAGTGCCTGCGCAAGGTAGTCGCTGGGGAGACTTGGCTCGACCCTCAGGGCGTGCGCTGGGTGATGGAGGCCTACCGCAACCAGAATAGCCGGCCGGCCGGATCGCGGCCGAAAGTGCAACTGACTCCCAAGGAAACTCTGATTGTTTCGTGCGTGACGCAGGGAATGAAGAACAAAGAAATTGCTTTGCGCGTGGGCACCACTGAACAAGTCGTGAAAAATTACCTGCGCAAGGTGTATGACAAGCTTGGAGTGGCGGACCGCCTGGAACTGGCACTCTATTGTCTGAATCACCACGTGGTCGACAACACGAAGGTACCGGCGCTGCCGGTGGCCGGTGAAAAAGTGAATGCTGCCAACGCCGCAGCAGCCGGTGCGTCGGCGTCCGGCGCGCCTTCGTCCGCTGCTCCCGCGGTGGTTGTGGTCACAGACTCTTCAGCAAAACCCTCCTAAGAGTTGCCGCTTGTCGGGCTCCTTTCAAGTTGCGGTTTCGACGACTTCACCCATAGAATTGAAAAGAAGAAAAAGCTGTAGGAGCGCCGGAATTGTGGTTGAAAGATCTCTGAGAGTCGCTCCCTCCAACTGATTCACGCCGGAGAGATGGCCGAGTGGCTGAAGGCGCACGCTTGGAAAGCGTGTTTACTCGAAAGGGTAACGTGGGTTCGAATCCCACTCTCTCCGCCAACTCATTTATAATCAATAAGTTACAGTGATTTTAAGGTCTACCCATAACCCACTCTCGGCGCTAGTTTTCATCTTTAGAATGAGCGACATGCAGTTTCGCGCGCTCAGAAAACGTGCCGATAAGTCTGAAAGCGAGAGAGCGACTGATTCAGAATCAGCTGCTCGTTTGAGC
>JBARBI010000336.1:0-17212 GCA_049792875.1 Candidatus Sulfotelmatobacter sp. | reverse complement strand
GCCGGAACGCTAACGTATGGGCAGGGGCGCGGTACCCAAGTGGTAAGGGAGAGGTCTGCAAAACCTTTATGCGTCGGTTCGATTCCGACCCGCGCCTCCAAATCCTCCTCTGGTTACTCTCCTCTTGAGCACGATTTCCAAACTGCCAGCAACCACACTCCGTCTTTTTGGGAAAATAGGCGCATGACCGGCGTACGGATGGACACTTGGCTCTGGGCCGCGAGATTCTTCAAGACGCGACCTTTGGCGAAAAAGGCTTGCGAACTTGGGCGAATTTTGTCCAATGGACAGCCAGCCAAGCCTGCGCGCGAAGTCCGGGTGGGAGACCGGTTGCGCGTGACCAATGAGGGCGGGGAGTTTCAGGTGGAGGTGCTGCGGCTCAGTGAGGAGCGGGGTCCGGCCGCGGTGGCGCAAACGCTCTACCGCGAAACCGAAGAGAGCCGTGAACAGCGCCAGAAGATGGCAGCCGAAGGGAAAGCGGCGCGCGAATTTGAAACATTGCCGGTTGGCCGACCATCGAAACGCGACCGGCGCCACATCATCCGGTTTCGGGGGCGGGCGTAGCAGTGGAATCCTCCAAAGGCCTAACGGAACGCAGAGGCCGCCATTGACTTCTTGACTTTGAGAGGAGAGTCAGGCAATATGGCGCTGTACGACATGTCGTCGTAGGCCATATGCAGCTCTTGCCCCTTACAGAACCGGTCTTACTCATCCTTCTCAGCCTGGCCGGGCAGCCACGCCATGGGTATTCCATTCTCAAGGACGTCGAACAGATGAGTGATGGACGCGTCGTGCTCAGCACCGGCACGCTTTATGGCGCGTTGCGCCGACTGCTTGATGAAGAGTGGATTGAGAGAGTCGAAGAACAGGACAGCTCACGGGGCCGGCAGGCGTATCGCCTGACAGCGCGGGGACGCAGGAACTTGCAGCGCGAAGTCGGGCGAATGAAGCATCTGACGCGTTTGGCGAATTTGCGGATCGCGGAGAAGGAGGCCTGATCGATGCTCAGCATTCATCTCTATCGCAGCCTGCTGCATCTGTATCCGGCGTTCCATCGCGAGCGATTTGGCGAGGAAATGATTGCCGTGTTCGGCGACATGCAGGCCGAGACCGTGTCGAAGGGTATAGTCGCGCGGTTTGTTTTTTGGGTCCGGGAGGCTGCAGGAGTTGTGGCTGGGGCCCTGCAGGAACATTGGCGGGCGCTGGGCGCCGAGGACGTCTGGCTATGGTTTCCAACGAGGAGGTTTACGATGCGAACCGAATTTCGTTTTCCGAAGGCAACTGCGGTGTTGATGACGATCATCCTGGCCGGCGTGATGCTGGCCATTCAGAAGGGAGAAAACATTTCGGCGTCGCTGCGAGGCGCTGTGGATCCTCCCATCGGACCGATCCATCCGACGCACTCCGTTTTGTTGGGAGGCATCGTGCTGGGACTCGTATTCTTCTATGTCGCGGGAATGATCGGGTGGGCGATTCTATTTGCGATACGCCGGTCGGGAGTGCACCGGCTGGCCGACACCGCTGCCGAGCCGAAATAGGCTTGCGGCTGCCGGGCCAACGCGCCGGCCTCAGAGGAAGTGTCGGCCTTGCTGGCAAGCACTTCCGCCGATTACACTCATGGTCGCAAATTCAGCACACAGCCTGCCATGAGCCTTCGCAGATTCCCTACTTGCGTCGTTGGTCTGACCTTCCTCTTCGCAGTCTCCATCGCCAACGCGCAGAATCCTGCGACCACGGACGCCGTCACGGAGTACGTGAAGGCGGAGAGGCAGCGGCAGCACATCCCGGGCTTGTCGCTGCTGGTGGTGAAGGGCGGCACGATAGTTCTGGCCGAGGGTTTCGGGTTGGCCAATGTGGAATTGCAGGTACTGGTGAAGCCGGAGACGATCTTTCAGTCGGGATCGGTGGGGAAGCAATTCACGGCTACCGCGGTCATGATGCTGGTCGAGGAGGGCAAGATTGGCCTCGACGATCCGCTCACGAAATATTTTGCGGATGCTCCTGCGAGTTGGAAGGAAGTGACGGTTCGAGAGTTGCTAAGCCACACGGCAGGATTTGGCGATTATCCGAAGGGCTTCAACTTCCGCAAAGACTGGACGGAAGACGAGGAACTGAAGTTGATCGAAAGCATTCCTCTGGCGTATCCGCCGGGAACGAGCTGGAAGTACAGCAATTTCGGATATGTGACGCTGGGGATTCTGATCCATCGCGTGACCGGCGAATTCTATGGTGACTTTCTGAAGCAACGGATCTTTCAGCCTCTGGGCATGCAGTCGGCGCGCATCATCAGCGAAGCCGACATTGTCCCCAACCGTTCCGCAGGCTACCGGCTGGTCAAAGCCGAACTGAAAAATCAGGAGTGGGTGGCGCCCAGGGTGAACACGACCGCCGACGGCAGCCTGTATTTTTCGATCCTCGATCTGTCCAAGTGGGACGCCGCGCTATACACGGACAAACTGCTGAAGCGGTCAAGCCTCGACTTGATGTGGACACCGGCAAAGCTGAAAAGTGGCCAGGCCAACGGCGGCCGGCCCAACTCGGGCCACTACGGCTTTGGCTGGTTCATCGACGAGAGGGCCGGGCACCGGTGCATTCACCACGATGGATCCTGGCAGGGATTCGAGACGGCCATCGACCGCTATGTGGATGATCAGCTGACCGTGGTCGTGCTCACCAATCTGGCGGACGCGGAGCCGGGGAAGATTACACGGCACGTGGCCGAGATGTATTTGGCGGATAAGTAGCTACGACGTTAGGCTTGGCCTGCGTGATTCCACTTGCATCTGCATGCCGTATTTTGGACGCAGGGTAATGAGCGGCTCGGGCTCGACGGGGTGTCCGGGAACGAGTCTCAACTTCCACTTCTGCGCCAAAGTCGCCAGCAGCAGGACGCCCTCCATCCACGCGAGTGACTCGCCGATGCACTGGCGGACGCCGGCTCCGAAGGGAAAGTACGTCAGCTTCGTTCGCCGCGACTTAGCTTCGGGTGTGAAGCGTTCTGGCTCGAAACGCAGGGGATTGGGGAAGAATCGAGCGTCGCGATGGGTGATGAACTGGCTCATGAGGACGGTCGTTTTCGCGGGGAGGAAGAAGTCTCCGAGTTGAAAATCGTTGCGCGCATAGCGCCCCATCGCCCACGCGGGAGGATAGAGTCTCATGGACTCCGCCAGCACCATTTCTACATAGCGCAGGCGGGGGATGTCGTCGAAGGTGGGCTGACGGCCTTGCAACTCGCGGTCAATTTCATCGTGAAAGCGGCGTTCGCACTCGGGATTCTGGGAGAGCAAGTACCACGTCCAGGAGAGGGCGTTGGCCACGGTTTCGTATCCGGCCAGGAAAATCGTGATGACCTGATCGCGCAGCGACTGCTCCGAGGCCGCGCTGCGGTCGGGCGAAGCGGCCAGCATCAGATCGAGCAGGCTGCCGCCGCCGGAACCTCGCAGGCGGTGTACGGCGATCATGCGGTAGACCACCCTATCGATACGCTTGCGGGCTCTCCCGAACGCTGCCAGACCAGGAGGCCGCACGTGCACCAGCCATTCCGCCGCCGGCAACATCACCAGAAAATTGTAGAGACCCATGATGCGGTTGATGGCATCGGCCAACTCGTTCACTTCCTCGCGGAGATCAGTGGCAAACAGAGTTTGCGCGACCACGTTAAGCGTGAGATGCATCATGTCGACGGCCACATCGCGCTGCTCGCCGGGCCGCCAACGGGCGCGCAAACGGGCGGCCTCCCCGACAATCGTGCTGGCATATTCCGGAATGCGCTGGCGGTGAAACGCAGGCTGGGCCACCTGCCGCTGGACGCGATGCTCAGCACCTTCGCTGGTAATCATGCCTTCGCCTAGAAGCATCTTTGTGCGCTGGACGGTGCGTTCCTTGATGAAGTTGTCGTTCTGCACCACGAGCACGTCGCGGATATAGTCTGGGTGATTCAGAAAGACGATGTGATTCCAGCCGATTTTGTAGTGCGCGATGTCACCATATTCTTCAGCCAGGTGCTGAAACAGCAGGATGGGATTCGCCGGACGAAACCTGCGGAACGCAAACCAGAGCAGGTTCCTCTGGAAGCCGGGCGGAAAGCGGTGCGGCGCGGGCCTGGGCACATCATTCTTCGGCAAGTCATTCCGCGCTGCGGTTGCCATCTTGCTAGTTTACTTGGTGCGCTGGATTGTTGAAGGACGGGAGACAAATTGAGTCTAAACGTTTCCGGCGAATACAAAACCGAGTCAGGACTTTGAAGCGATGCTGAGTGAAGCCTCAGGGGCTGAAGCCCTAAAGGAACAAAAAGGCCTTATCGCGGCTGAAAGCGCTGCGCCACCCAAAATCGAAGCTTATCAGCGGCCCGCTAGCGCTTCGCGGCCTCGGCCCTCTGCAGCAAGTCCAACTCTGCAAGAACTTCGCCGCTGTGTTTGACCGGATCTACGCTGGTGTAGGCCTTCGCGACCTTGCCTGCGGGATCAATCAGAAACGTGTGCCGCGCGGCAAACTTTACCAGACCGAGGTTGGTCAGCGACCCGTAGGAGTCGGTCACCCTGTGGTCGGTATCGGCTAGCAGTTTGAAGTTCAGGCCTTCTTTAGCACAAAACTTTTTGTGCGAATCCACGCTGTCAAGGCTCACGCCCAACACAACCGCATTGCGCTCGGCATACTTCGCCTGATCGACCTGAAAGTTGCGCGCCTCGCGGGAGCAACCGGGGGTCTGATCCTTGGGATAAAAATAGAGGACGACCCACTTCCCGCGGTAGTCCTTCAGGCTGACGGACGGGCCTTCCTGTGCAGGCAGGGTGAAATCGGGCGCTGCGCTGCCCTCCGAGGGTGGTGCCGAGCGTGACAACAGGCGCGGAACCAGCATGATCAGGACCACCACCACCGCCAACAGCAGCACAATCCGTAACATGGGTAGGCCTCCTTGCGAACGCCCGCAGGGAACGATTCTAACCCAGTCGCATCTCCGCAGACCGGGGGCATGCTTTGACGGAACAAGATATATTCTATATTGTATAGATAATGACTGGTCGCGATTACCTCGGGGAATTCGAACACCTCATCGTGTTGGCGCTTCTGCGGCTGGAGGATCGTGCCTACGGAGTCACGGTGCGTCAGGAAATCGAATTTCGCACGAAGCGTGAGGTTTCGATCGGCGCCGTCTATGCCACGCTCGATCGATTGGAAGCCAAAGGGTACGTAAGGTCCTACCGAGGCGATCCTACCCCAGAACGGGGCGGGCGCTCGAAACGCTTCTTTCGCGTAACCGCGAAAGGGGTGTCGGCCATGAACCGCACACAAAGCGCGCTCCAAAGTATGACGGAAGGTCTCGGCCTCACCCCGAGCTACTTATGATGTCCCGAAGAGATTTGCTCCATCCGCCGCGGATTGCCAGGTGGCTCGTCAACCTGTTCACTTCTGGGGAAGGGGAATCAATCGTTGGCGACTTGCTTGAGGAATATTCCCACCTCGCATCGGAATCGGGAGTCGCCATCGCTCGACGGTGGTATTGGCGACAGACGGTGAAGACCATCGCGTATCTCTTTACCAGTGGATTCCGTGAGGCTCCGTGGTCGACAACCGCAGCCGTGATCAGTGGGTTCGTGCTATTGAGGTTTGTGTCTGGGCTCCCCGACCAGGTCTTGTCGGCAATTACCGATCGATACCTGGCGTACTGGTCAAACCATTTCAGGGTCTACATGTTCTGGGCAACGGACGGAATGCTGGTCGGGCACCTCATCGTGTCGATGTTCGTTGGATGTTTCGTTGCGCTGGTGGCGAAGGGACGAGAGATGGTTGCGACGACGACGCTCGGTCTCGTGCTTTGTGTGATGGCTGGCGTTGGAGACCTGGTTTTGCTGGCCAAGCAGCCTATGGACGACCCTCTTGCGTGGATGCTATTCCAATGTACTGGTCCGCTCGCGATCGTGGTTGGTGGAATATTCGTTCGAGCGCGCAGATCAAGCACGAAAACTCTACGTTCAGCATAATTTGCGCGCGATCGTTCCTTGATCCCTCGGCCCACCCAGAGAATTGCCCTATTCCCCCCCGCCTTGCCAGCAAAAATCGCCACGTTTGCACTATGATGGAACATTGCGCATTCTACGACGGAGAAACCAGACGTGGCTCAGACGGAAACCGACGGCTTAGAGGTTTTGGAAACCAGGGAATGGGTCGATTCTCTGGACTATGTTCTTTCCAAAGGCGGGCCCAACCGGGCAGGCCGGTTGCTGCAGCAGCTGGCGCTGCATGCTCGGCGCGAGGCCGGCATCAATCTTCCTTTTTCGGCCACCACACCCTACCAGAACACGATTGCTTCGCGGCAACAGCCGCCGTTCCCCGGCAGCCAGGAGATGGAACGACGCATCAAGAGCCTGGTTCGCTGGAATGCCCTGGCTATGGTGGTGCGTGCCAACAAGATTCAGGAAGGCATCGGCGGACATATTTCCACCTTCGCCTCGGCCGCCACGCTGTATGAAGTTGCTTTCAATCATTTCTTTCGTGCGCAAACGGAAAGTGGGGATCGGGACCTCGTCTACTTCCAGGGGCACGCCGCGCCAGGAATTTATTCCCGTGCCTATCTCGAAGGCCGCATTTCGAAAGAGAAGCTGCAAAACTTCCGCCGCGAACTGAAGCCCGGCGGCGGGCTGAGTTCCTATCCGCACCCGTGGTTGATGCCTGAGTTCTGGGAGTTCCCGACGGTCTCGATGGGATTGGGGCCGATTCAGGCGATTTACCAGGCACGTTTTATCAAATATCTGGAGAATCGCGGGCTCAAGCAATCCACCGGCGGTAAGGTCTGGGCGTTTCTGGGCGACGGCGAAATGGACGAACCCGAGTCGCTGGGTTCGATCACGCTGGCCTCGCGCGAAAAGCTCGACAACCTGATTTTTGTGGTGAACTGCAACCTGCAGCGGCTGGACGGGCCGGTGCGCGGCAACGGAAAAATCATCCAGGAACTGGAAGCGATTTTCCGCGGCGCGGGCTGGAACGTCATCAAGGTTATCTGGGGTTCCGATTGGGACAGCCTCATCCAGAACGACCGGGATGGCCTGCTGGTGAAGCGGTTGGGCGAAGTCAGCGACGGGCAATACCAGAAGTACTTTGTGGAGAGCGGAGCCTACTTCCGGCAGAACCTGTTCGGCACTGATCCTCGTCTGCTGAAAATGGTCGAGCATCTTTCCGACGATCAACTGGCACGTATGCGTCTGGGCGGGCATGATCCCATCAAAGTTCACGCCGCATTCCGCGCTGCGGTCGAAACCACCGGCATGCCGACCATCGTGCTGGCCAAGACGATCAAGGGCTATGGCCTCGGCGAAGCGGGTGAAGGCAAGAACATCACGCACCAGCAAAAAAAACTGAACGAAGACGAGTTGCAGATGTTCCGCTCGCGCTTCGGCATTCCGATTCCCGACGACGAACTGCACAACGCGCCGTTCTATCGTCCGTCCGACGACAGCGCCGAGATCAAATATATGCAGGCGCGCCGCCAGCAACTCGGCGGATACATGCCGACACGAAAGGTGCGGGCCGCCGCGCTGAAATCCGTCCCCGATTCGCATTTTGAGGAATTCCACAAAGGCACCGAAGGGCGCGAAGTCTCCACCACGATGGTTTTCGTGCGGCTGCTGGCAAAGTTGCTACGCGATCCCGAACTCGGCAAACTGATCGTACCCATCGTCCCCGATGAAGCGCGCACGTTTGGCATGGAAGCGCTCTTCCGCCAGGTGGGGATTTATTCCAGCGTCGGCCAGAACTATGAGCCTGTCGACATGGACACGCTGCTCTATTACAAAGAAGCAAAAAACGGGCAGATACTCGAAGAAGGCATCACCGAATCGGGCTCAATGTGCTCGTTCATTGCGGCGGGGACGGCGTATGCGAACCACGGGATCAACACGATTCCTTTTTTCATTTATTATTCGATGTTCGGTTTCCAGCGGATCGGCGATTTGATCTGGGCCGCTGCTGACATGCGTTGCCGCGGTTTTCTCGTGGGAGGCACGGCCGGCCGCACTACGCTGGCGGGCGAAGGCTTGCAACACCAGGACGGCCACAGCCACGTGCTCGCGTTGCCGGTGCCTAACCTGCTCACTTACGATCCAGCGTTTGCCTACGAGATCGCCATCATTATTCAGGATGGCATCAAGCGGATGTATGTCGATCAGGAATCGATTTTCTATTATCTGACCGTCACCAACGAGCCGCGGCACATGCCCGGCATGCCCACGGACACCAACGTTCGCGAAGGCGTGCTGAAGGGGTTGTATCGGTTCAAGGCCTCGGCCAGGAGCGATGCCAAGTTGCGCGCGCAATTGCTGGGCAGCGGCACGATCATGTACGAAGTGCTGAAGGCGCAGCAGATTCTGGAAGAAAAATACGGCGTCGCGGCCGATGTGTGGAGCGTGACCAGCTACAAGCAGCTCTATCGCGACGGCAACGATTGCGAGCGCTGGAATATGTTGCATCCCGCAGAGGCGCCGAGGGTTCCCTATGTCACCCAGACTTTGAAGGATGCCGCAGGACCGTTCATCGCGGCGTCCGACTACATGAAGGTGCTGCCGGAGAGCCTGGGCAAATGGGTGCCGGGGCAGCTTGTATCTCTGGGGACCGACGGCTTCGGACGGAGCGAGAGCCGGGTCGCACTGCGCGACTTCTTCGAAGTCGACGCCAAGCACATTGTGCTCGCAACCCTCGGCGCTCTGGCGCGGGAGCAGAAGATTGGCATCGACGTGGTGAAGCGAGCGATTGGCGAGTTGGGGATCAATCCGGACAAGGCGAATCCTGCGATCAGCTAGGTTCGTATCAGGGCACGCCTTCAGGCGTGCCTCCAGAGCGGCATGAATCGCGCCTTCCGGCGCTGTGACACGAAACTAAAAGCCAGGTCTTAGAAGAGGAAAGACGCGGTGATTGAATTCAAACTTCCCGAGCTGGGAGAAAACATCGAACAGGGCGACTTGGTGCGCCTCATGGTTGCGCCGGGAGCTACGGTGAGCGCTGGTCAGTCGGTCATGGAACTGGAGACGGACAAGGCAGTGGTCGAAGTGCCATCGTCCGTGAGCGGAACTGTACAGGAAATTCGAGTCAAAGAAGGCGACAAGATCAAGGTTGGACAGGTCATCTTTACAGTGGATGGAGCGGAAGCCAAAGTTTCGGCAGCCCTTTCCGCCCGTGGCGCGGCGGCAGCACCGGCGCCGGTTCAGACTGCGGTGGCAGCCGCTCCTGCGCCGGTTCCCGCGGCTCCTGCCGCCAATGTTGCAGCCACCTCCGGACCCAGCGAATTCAAGCTCCCCGAACTCGGGGAGAATATCTCTCAAGGCGATCTGGTTCGTCTGATGATTGCGCCCGGCGCCAAAGTGTCGGAGGGCCAGCCGGTAATGGAGTTGGAAACCGACAAGGCCGTGGTTGAAGTGCCTTCTTCGGTCAGCGGAATTGTCAAAGAAGTAAAAGTGAAAGAAGGGGAGAAGATCCAGGTTGGGCAGGTCATCTTCACGCTCGAAGGCGGGGCTCTTGCGCAGGCCGAAACGAAACGAGCCCGCAACGCTCCGGTGGAGCACGTTTCCGGACAGCACGGAGCGCGGCTGGCGTTTCAAGCTGCGATTCGCGCCGAAGGCAAGACGGAAGAACAGGCACTGCCTCCCGACCAACCGCGGCCCACGGCGCCCGTCTTCAGCATGCCGGTGCAATTGGGTAAGGTTGCCGGCACCGAACATCGCCAGGCCATTCCCGCTGCGCCGCACGTGCGGCGGTTGGCCCGCGAAATCGGCGTCGACATCTACGAAGTCAAAGGCACAGGTCCAGGTGGCCGCATCAGCGAAGACGATGTCAAACTTTTCGCGAAAGGGCTGCTGTCGACGGCGGCCACGGCAGCACAAGCACCCCCGCGCGCCGGACACTTCGCGCAGCCTCAGTTGCCGGACTTCGCGAAATGGGGCAAGGTCGAGCGCGTCTCGATGCGCGGAGTTCGCCGCAAGACGGCCGAGCATCTCGCGGAAGCATGGAACACGATTCCACACGTGACGCAGCACGACCGCGCCGACATCACCGAGCTCGAGCAATTGCGCGCCCGCTTCGCTCCCAAGGCCGAGGAAGCCGGTGGCAAGATGACCGTGACCGCGATCGCCTTGAAGGTCTGCGCGGCGGCGCTCAAAGTATTTCCGCAATTCAACGCCAGTATTGACATCGAAAAGGAAGAAATCGTCTACAAGCAGTACATCCACATTGGCGTGGCCGCCGATACCGATCGGGGGCTGCTGGTTCCGGTGATCCGGGATGTGGACAAGAAAAACATTGTTGAGCTGGCAGTCGAATTGTCGCAGCTCTCCAAGAAAGCGCGGGACAAAAAGCTTGCGCCCGCGGACATGGAGGGCGGCACGTTCACCATCACCAATCTGGGCGGCATTGGCGGCGTTGGGTTCACGCCTATCGTGAATCATCCGGAAGTAGCGATCCTGGGTCTTTCGCGATCACGCATGGAGCCGGAGTGGATCAACGGCAAGTTCGAGCCGCGGCTGATTCTGCCGCTCTCACTTTCCTATGATCATCGCCTGATCGACGGAGCCGATGCGGCCCGTTTCCTGCGCTGGATTGCGGAAGCCTTCGAACAACCGTTCCTGTTGTCGGTTCAGGGATGAAAAACAAAACCATGAACCCCGAAGGACACGAAGTTTCACGAAGGAACCCGAATTGGTTTTCCTTCGTGTACCTTCGTACCCTTTGTGGTTGAACGCCTTTATGCCCGAACCTACAAATATTGCAGTAGTCGGAGGCGGTCCCGGTGGATACGCCGCCGCATTCCTCGCCGCCGATCTCGGCATGACGGTCACGCTGATTGACCCCGAGTTGAACCCGGGCGGAGTCTGCCTGTACCGTGGCTGCATTCCCTCGAAAGCGCTGCTCCACGTCGCCAAACTGCTGGAAGAAGCGCACCAGGCGAAAAACTGGGGAATCGATTTTGCCGCGCCGAAAATCGATCTGGCGCGCCTGCGTTCGTGGAAACAGGGTGTGGTCAAAAGGCTCACCGGAGGCCTTGGAGTTCTCTCGAAGCAGCGCAAGGTGCGCTACGTGCAAGGCCGCGCCGCCTTTGAAGACTCCACCACGCTGCGGGTCACGAAGTCCGACGGCTCCGAGGAAGCGCTCGCCTTCGACCGCATCCTTGTCGCAACCGGCTCGCGCCCTGCCATCGTCCCAACCTTGAAGCTCGATACGCCGCGCATGATGGACTCCACCGGTGCGCTTAACCTCGAAGACATTCCGGGCAACTTGTTGGTCGTGGGCGGCGGATACATCGGTCTGGAACTAGGCTCGGTTTATGCCGCGCTGGGCACGCGGGTGACCGTGGTGGAAATGCTCCCCGGCCTGCTCCCCGGCGCCGATCGCGACCTGGTCCTCCCGCTGCACAAGCGACTGGAGAAGATGTTCGAGGGCATCCTACTCAACACCACCGTCGCTTCGGTCAAGGACGAAGGCAGCGGCATTCGTGCCACGTTCGAAGGGCCCGACGTCAAACAGCGCGAGAACGTTTTTGATCGCGTGCTGGTGTCGGTCGGCCGCAGGCCTAACTCGGAAATCCCCGGTCTCGAAAGAACGCGCGTGCAAGTAGGGCCGCGCGGTTTCATTCAGGTCAACAAGCAGCTACAGACCGACGATCCGTCCATCTACGCGATCGGCGACGTGGTCGGCGAGCCCATGCTGGCACACAAGGCAATGCACGAAGGCCGCACCGCGGTCGAAGCCATTGCCGGGCACAAAGTCGCGTTCGAGCCGAACGCAATTCCCGCCGTCGTGTTCACCGACCCCGAAGTGGCGTGGTGCGGCCTGACCGAGACGCAGGCAGAAAAGGAAAATCGGGAGATCAAAGTTGCCAAGTTTCCCTGGGCGGCCTCGGGCCGCGCCATCACGATCGATCGCCCCGAAGGCATGACCAAGATCCTGTTCGATCCGCCGACCGAGCGCGTGCTCGGAGTCGGCATCGTCGGCGCAGGCGCCGGTGAACTGATCGCGGAAGGAGTGCTCGCCATCGAAATGGCGGCTCTCGCCAGAGACGTAGCGATGACGATTCACCCGCATCCGACTCTCTCGGAAACGGTAATGGAATCCGCCGAGGTGTTTTTCGGCACCAGCACGGACATCTACCGGCCCAAGCGGGGATAGCGCGGACGCATCCGTGCATCCGAATTACCGCGCTCGTTTCGATACAATAAATTCACTCTGCCAGCGCAAATGACTTGTATGCGCCCGGGGGCCTTCCGGCCGGAGAACATCATGTCCTCATTCCGCAAGACGATACTGCTTCTGGCCTTTTCCTGTCTTGCGAGTTTTCCTTGCCTGGCGCAGTCCCCACTTAGCGGAGTATTGACATCTTCCCCCACGACAACCGCGGGCACGTCCAATTCGCCCAGCGATCTTTTGGGCCGCACCACGCCTTCCGGCGCCATCCTTGGCTTTCTTCAAGCCGCGCAGTCGGGCGACTACAGCATCGCGGCACAGTATCTGCAGATGAGCGCGACGCGCCGGCAAGCCGAGGGCGAGCAGATCGCTGCTCAACTCAAAGCAGTGATGGACAGTCCCGCCTTCACCGGGCGGGTGGGGGCCTTTACCCAGCCGGAAGGGACTCCGCAGGAAGGTGTTCCGCTCGGCCGACAAAAACTGGGTACCATGTCTTCCGGCGATGTCGAAGCCGACCTGGACCTGGTGCGCGTGTCCGATCCGAGCGCAGGCAAGATTTGGTTGATCTCCTCTGACACGCTGACCAAAGTTCCGGAGCTCTACGATCAGGTGGAAGCGCGGCGGGTCGAGCGCAAACTCCCGAATGTACTGGTAAAGCATCAGATTGCAGGCGTGCCTCTGTGGCAGTGGCTGGCTCTGTTGCTGGCACTGCCAGCATCCGCGGCAATCGGTTGGCTCGTGCTGGTGTTTCTTGAGGTTCCCGTACGCTGGTGGGCAAGACGGCGAGGCCAGATGGAGATCGCTAACTGGCGCTCGGTTTCGGCTCCGGCGTGGATGCTCACGGCCACATTGGTTCATCAGTCTTTTGTCCGCTACCTGGGCGTTGCTCTGCTGCCCCGCCACTACTATTTCCAGGTAACCTCGATCGTCCTCATCATCAGCGCAACCTGGATTTTCTGGCGTGCGGTGCGATGGTCGCTGCGCCGCGTGCGCAATCGCGCGCTGGCTCGTGGGCACGCGGGCACGGGATCGCTCATCCTGCTGGGCGAACGCATTCTGAAGGCGCTGATCTTTGTGATGGGCGTTCTGGCCGTCCTCGGCAATCTGGGCTTCAACATGAGCACGGCGCTCGCCGGCCTCGGGATCGGCGGCCTGGCGATCGGTTTTGGCGCGCAGAAAACCATCGAAAATCTTTTCGGCGGCGTTTCCGTGTTGGGCGATGAAGTGTTTCGCGTGGGAGATACTTGCCGTTTCGGTGATCGCACGGGCGTGGTCGAGGACATCGGCTTGCGCTCCACCCGCATCCGCACCGAGGAGCGGACGCTGCTGGCCATTCCCAACGGTACCGTGGCCACGATTAACCTGGAGAACCTCAGCCGCCGCGACAAGATTCTGTTCAAGACAAATCTCGGCCTGCGTCCTGAAAGCAAGCCGGACCACGTCCGCTTCGTGCTGGCAGAAATCCGCCGCCTGCTCTACAGCCACCCCAAAGTGGAAACCAAGACCGTCCGAGTACGCCTCACCGAGATCGCGGGCAGCTCTCTTAACGTGGAGGTGCTGTCTTACATCCTGACGCGGGACTTCAACGAATTCGCGGCCGTCCGCGAAGACCTGCTGCTGCGCATGATGGATGTGATGGAGGAATCCGGCGGTGGCCTCGCGCTGCCTTCGCAGACTCTCTACCTGGGCCGTGACGCAGGGGTCGAGAAAGAAAAGGTCGACAACGCGGTCAAAAAGATTGCGGAATTGCGCGACGGCAAGCAGTTGCCCTTCCCCGATTTCCATGAAGAAGATATCTCGTCTTTCAAGGGATCAATCGAGTATCCGCAACCCGAGTCGGTTGTGCATAAACAACCGGACCCGTCCGGCAAACCCCGCTAAAGAATTTAAAGATAAGCCGCCGGTGTAGCGCCGGCATCTTGCCGGCTGTGCGGCGGACGGCGCTAAAGAGAAGTACGCGGCTTCCAGCGTTGTGTCGCCCAAGCTAGAAAAAGATGTGTGGGGAAATAAACGAACAGCGGCACCACCACCAGATAGCCGAGCAGATACGCCCAGTCCGGCATCGCGTGCTGCTCATGAAAGAAAAGGCCCCGCGCCCAGTTTACGTCGTGCTCGGGGCGCCAAAAATAGTTGATTGGCACCACAACCCACGTCAGCAGCGTCTGCCACTTCCATCCCCGCCGGTCATAGCCTAGGCGCCAAATTGCCCAAACCAGCAGCGGCGGCATCACTACGTGAAACAAGCTGAGCAGGCGAATCGTCAGCGGCAAGCCCGGATCGAACATATATTCCGTGCCACCCACGAGGTGACGGCCGATGAGCAGCGCGCCGGCAAGATCGACGGTGTACATCGTCTGCAACAAGAGCAGTCCGGATGCCGCCGAGGAAAAGATCAACGGACTCTCCAGCCACAACGCCATGCCGGTCATCAGGTTCCCAAGATCACAGAAGAAGAGGAAATTCTGCAGCCCGTATTGCCGCCAGTACAGCGGCGCCCAGAGGATCAGCCACACCGTCCACCCGATCTTGAGCCACAGCGGCAAACGCATGGAGCGCTATTGTAAGGGACGAAACATACCCCGTTTCGGTCCGCCGACTTTCGCGGCACCCAGAAGAATCTACGGAGGTCGAATTACCAGCGTAACTTGCTGGGGCTTACTGGTGTACCTACGATGGTTTTGGTATGGGTTACCAAGCTCTTCTCTTCTGTCCCGATGAAAAGACCGCCCGCACGGTGACGCAGGTCCTGAGCGAGCTCGAGTTCAACGTCGAGTCCTGCACCGAACCTTTCGCTGCAGTCAAGAAGCTGATGGGCCAACACTTCGACGCTGTCGTGGTCGACTGCGATAACGAGCAGAATGCCACACTTTTGTTCAAAAGCGCGCGCAACTCGACGTCCAACCAGGCGTCGCTTGCCGTAGCCGTAGTGGAAGGTCAGGCCGGGGTAGCCAAGGCGTTTCGTATCGGCGCCAACCTCGTCCTGACCAAACCCATCAACATCGAACAGGCCAAAGGCACGCTGCGCGTGGCTCGCGGGCTCTTGCGCAAGGGCGAACCGGCCAAACCACTCGCGCCCGCGGCGGCACCGGCGCCTCCAATACCCGTAGCTGCCAAGCCAGTTCCGCAGCCAAGACCAGCGACTCCGGCCGCGCCGTCAGCAGTTTCGGCCCCGCGTCCGGCTCCGCGTCCAGCTGCGATTCCGGTGGCGAAGCCCGTTGAAACTCCGGCATGGCCAGCCCCGACAAAGGTGGCAGCGGCGACTTCGATTCCGGCCGCTCGGAACGAGGATGTGCTCGAAGTCAGGGTGGCAGACGCGACGGCTGAACCTTCGCCAGCTCCTCCGGTTGTGCCCGCGCACCCCGAAGTGAAGACGGCGATGAACGCGGGATTGCCGGCAGCCCGCGGCAGCGCAGCCGCCAGCGCGCCCGCCCCGGCCCGTGAAGCTCAAGGTTCTCCGGCGACACAGACTTCACCCGCAAATTCCCCAGTCACCGCACAAGATTTATTCGAGAAGCCGGCGGAAGCAGTGAGGAGTGAATCGTACAGCATTGTGGGGTCGGCGCCCTCGTTTAGTTTTGGCGGAGCCAATGAACCAGCCGAATCGAACGGCGGAACTAAGAAAATCTTTATTGGAGTGGCTGCGGCCGCGATCGTTGCCGCGGGGCTTTATGCAGGCTGGTCGCACTTTCAGGGACGTGCCAGTACGCCGGCAACCACCCAGGCGCCAGCCTCGGCCGTACCGGTCTCGACTCCGCAAATCCCGAAGCCCAGTGGCGCTCAGCCTGCGACCTCGTCCGCCGAGCCAGCCACGTCGGCACCTTTGCCGAGGTCACCAGCCGCAGCGGCACCAATAACGAATCAGGCAACGGGCAACACCGGTTCTGATACCGAGGAAGCCGAGCAGCCCTCTGTGCTAAGTCCCGCTTCGTCCGCTACGAATAAGACGTCGGCAGCGGCCAAGCCTGCCGCGTCGCCCCTTGTCGTGAAAGGAGGCACGGCTCCGGCAGTGCAGGCCCAACCTGCAGTGCCTGACTCACCACCTCCTAGCATGCCCGAGATCGCGACCGCCGGTGCCGGCGCACCTCCGCCAAACCTAGTTGGCGGCGAGGGAAGCGCGCCTCGGCCGGTCCTACAGTCTCTCAATATCTCGCAAGGCGTGTCGCAGGGATTGCTGCTGAAAAAGGTGCAGCCCGTCTATCCCAGGAGTGCCCTGAACTTGAAGATCGAGGGCACCGTCGAGTTGATGGCGACCATCGCAAAAACAGGCGGCATCAGTCAGGTGAAGACATTGAGCGGAGATTCGCAGCTCGCCAGAGCCGCCTCGGATGCCGTCAAACAGTGGAAATACAGGCCATACTTGCTCAACGGCGAGCCGGTCGAGATTCAGACACAGGTCACCATCAACTTCAAGTTACCCAAATAAGTTCGACGCAAAGAACGGGAGGGCATGCGAAACAGCTTTGCATGCCCTTTCTGATTGGGGCAAGGTTGGTGCCTTGCGAACTGTGACGCTCTCTCGCGTGCATCCTTTGGTCTTGCCGGTGTGTTTCCCGGACGGGACGATCGCCATTGAGATTCTGCCCTGCTCAACGTCAAGAGCGCGGTGCGAGGTGTGAGGCTGCGCCCGCCAGGAAAACGCGCCGCGCTGCGGCCGACCCCCTGTTGAGCGTGCGCCAGAAGGACAATCCGAACGCCAGGGCGATTCAGATAGGCTCCTCCCGGATCGATCGGACCGGCGTCCCTTATGGGGAGTCACCGATGCCGCACTGAAGAAGTCAAAGACGACCGGACTTGAGGCAGGACAAGCTGAAGAAAATCCGGCAAGCAGCATTCGGAATCAACCACAAGAAGAAAACTACAAGCGAGGCCGCACCCGGCAGGGTTGAGCGCCGGCTGCTTGGCGGACCTTACTCTCGCTGCAGCGCTTCGTCCACCACCACCTTGCCGCCCTTGTCGGCTGTGATGACCTTGTGCACCGTCGCATACCCGCTCAGCGTGATGTCGATCACGTAGTTGCCTGGATCCAGCATCACATCCACCGGCGAGTTCT
>JBARBI010000335.1:0-7443 GCA_049792875.1 Candidatus Sulfotelmatobacter sp. | reverse complement strand
GGTCTAAGCCGTTGGGATCGGCGATCCATCCTAGCCGGCGGGAAGCGATTCCCGTGATGCGGAAGGAAATGCCGTGGCGGTCGCGCAGTTCTTGCCTGCGATCTTCGAGGAGCCGGACCAGAGTCCGGTTGACGTTGCCGAAGCCGAGGAAGCAGAGGTTGTAGGTGCGGATGGGACCTCGCACGGGGGCTAAAGCCCGGTGGATTTTAGGACGTTAACGCGGCGCCGAAGCGCCGCTCTTCCACGGTTGCTTCCACGTTGCTTTGACGGCAGCATTCGCGGGTGCTATCGCGGATGCTTGCGTAGAGACGGTGCTTGCAACGTCTCTCTGGCCATGGTTTCGAATGCCGCCAGCAAAAGACGGAGCCAGCTACGACTCTACGACTATCCCATCACCGTGGCGTGTTCGGGCTGGATCTTGTAGAGCACGCGGACTTCGCTGGGCTGCGCGTAAGGATATTTGTCAACGCCCAGATATTTTTTCGCCAGTTTGTTGATGTTTTCGTCGGCGCCATCTTCGGTGATTTCGACTACGCGACCGCGAATTTCGAGATATCGGTACGGATTCTCGGGATCAATGATGGCCAGCGATACGCGGGGATCGCGGCGGACGTTGCGGTCCTTCTGGCGTCCCTTGGCGGAGTTGAAGATGACATGCTCGCCGTCAAAATCGCACCACACGGGCGTGACCTGCGGGCGGCCATCGGGCATGAGGGTCCCCAGGCTGGCAAAGGCCCGCTTCTGAAACAGATCACGGTATTTCTCGGGGATAACTTCTGACATAAGAACCTCCGTTTGGATTGCAGCAGCATTATAGAACGCAGCGCGGCGACGCGGACGACGCGTTCACTTTTCGTTTCACGCGGTCTTTGTTTAGAATAATGACCTTACTGGAATTCAGCAGACTTTCGGGCGTCTGCTCAGCGCTCCGGTGGACGTCGCGCGAGAAAGTCTAGTAGCTTGGTAGACTTGTAGATAACATTCCACAAAAGGAACCAGGATCCATGACTTCATTGCCCCGTAACGGGAACGTTGCGCCGTGGAGAAAGATTGTTCTTGCCCTGATCGTTTTCCTGGTGGCGTCCTTGCCGCTGTTGGGGGCGGCGAATGAGGCCGCCCAGAAATATCCGCCCACGATTGTGTTCATGACCGATTTTGGCGTGGTCGACGACTCGGTCGCCATCTGCCGCGGCGTGATGTACAGCGTCATGCCCGACGTGCGAATCGTGGATCTGACGCACCAGGTCACGCCGTTTTCGATTCTGGACGGGGCGCGCTTCCTGTTTGGCGCGACCCCGTACTTTCCCGCGGGCACGGTTTTCGTGGTGGTCGTGGATCCAACGGTGGGCAGCACGCGCAAGGCGATCGTCGCGCGATCGAAGCGCGGACAATATTTCGTGCTGCCGGATAACGGATTGCTCACGCTGGTCGAGCAACGGGATGGCATCGAGAGCGTTCACGAGATTACCAATCCCGAGTGGATGATCGGGAGCAAGTTGTCCTCGACTTTTCACGGGCGCGACATTTTTTCCCCGGTGGGGGCGCACGTCGCCCGTGGGGACGACTGGACCAAAGTCGGCCCCGAGATGGCGGTGAAGGATCTGGTCCGGTTGGAGTTAACGGCGGCCACACTCGACGAGCAGGGGCTGCACGCCACGGTCATCGCGACCGACGGACCGTTCGGCAACCTGGTGACCAATATTGATGCGGACGATTTCCTGAAACTGGGATACCAGCGCGGCCAGCAAGTCCCGGTCCGGGTCGGCGGCAAACAGATGAAGCTGAAGTTCGTGAAGACGTTCTCGGATGTGCCCCTGAACCAACCGTTACTGTACATCGATTCGCGCGGGCATCTTGGCCTGGCGGTCAATCAGAACAGTTTCGCTGCAACTTACGGCATCAAGCCTCCGGTCGGGCTGTTTATCCCGCGGGCAGGAAAATAAAGTAGCGGCGTTGGCATGCTGCGTCAGCCACTACAGGAGTTGGTCATCATGAATCGCGCAGTTTCGCAGTCATTTCAGAAGATGAGGGGCACGAGATTATTTCTGGCCCTGTTTCTGCTGCTCCCGGGGATCATTCTGGCGCAGAGCTATCGCGGTTCGATCCGCGGCAAAGTCAGCGATCCGACCGGCAGTCTGGTCGCGGGCGCGAAAGTCACGGCGAAAAATGCTGACACTGGCCGGACGCGCGACGGTGTCACAAACGTAGAGGGCACGTTTGTCCTGGCCGAGTTGCCGGCGGGAGTCTATACCGTGACCGTGAACGCACCGGGCTTCGCGCCGGTTGCGCAAAATGTGGTGGTGAGCGTCGGCCTCGACACAACGGCCGACTTCGGCATGCTCAAAGTTCAGCAGCACCAGGAAAACGTGACGGTTACCGAGGATGCGCCGCTGGTGGAAGCGACACGGGACGTGCTGGGAGAGGTGGTGGACCGGCGACTGGTCGAAAATCTCCCCCTCAACGGACGAGACTTCGGCAAACTGGTGGCGCTCGTTCCAGGAGCCACGGTTGAGCCCGCGGGCGTGGCCGCGATTCAAAGCGGTTTTGGCCAGTTCTCCATCAACGGCAACCGCGATCGCTCGAACAACTACACCGTGGACGGAACCGACAACAACGATCCGTTCTTCAATAACTCCGCATTCAACCAGACTGGGATCGGCGGAGCACCCGCGTCGCTGCTGCCGATTGATTCGATCCAGGAATTCAACCTGCAGGCGAACTTCCCCCCCGAGTATGGACGCAACAGCGGATCCGTGGTCAATATCCTGACCCGGTCGGGGAGCAATCATTTCCACGGCTCGGCGTTCGAGTTCCTGCGTAACAGCGCGATGGACGCGCGGAACTATTTCAATCGTGCGCCTGCGATCAAGAGCCCGTTTCAGAACAATAACTTCGGCGCCGCGCTGGGCGGGCCGATTGTGAAAGAACACACTTTCTTTTTCGGCGCCTATGAGGGACAGCGGGAGCGCGTTGGGTCGGACTTCGCCTTCCAGGTGCCGGGAAATAATCCTCTGCTTCCAGCCAGCGGAAATTCCTTACCGAACCAGATCACGGCCGCGCAGACTCTCGTCGAAGGCAACGGCATTACGCCAAGCCCTGCGCTCACAAATATCCTGACCGAGATATTCCCGACCGCAACCGGCTTCAACGGGACGGCCGGAACACTTTCCGGGAGCGTGCAAGATAAGAATGATGTCGACAGCTTGGTGGCCAAGATCGACCAGCAGATAACCTCGTCCGAGTCGCTGACGGGGCGCTACGCCTTCGCGCGCAGCCAGCAGGTTTTCCCGCTGGGCGGCCTGGGATTCGGCGCGGGTTCGAGGCTACCGCAGTTTGCTCAGAGTTCGCCGACTCGGGTGCAGTTGTTCTCGTTCAGTCTGCTGTCGAGCTTGAGCGCGGCCCGGATCAACGAGGTACGATTCGGCTACAGCCGCTATCGCACGTCCTTCACCTCGCTCGATGCCAACCTCAACCCGTCCACGTTCGGCACCGCTGCCGTGCCGTTCAATATGGGGACCGGCAAGACTGGCCTGCCAGAAATCGACTTCGGCGGTACGTTTGAAAACCTGGGAGCGAGCGGGTTCAGTATTCCGCGGGGGCGCACCAGCCAGAGTTTTCAGATTCTCGACAACTTCACCTGGCTGAAAGGACGCCACACCATCAAATTCGGCGGGGAGTACCGGCGCGCGGCGATCAGCAGCTTCAATGACAATCTGGAGCGTGGCCTGTTTTCCTTTGGCTTTGACACGAGCAGCTTGGCTTTGTGCCCCGGAGCCCCAACCGATCCCGTCGAGTGCGGGGACGCGGGTGCCGTAACGCTGGCGAACTACTATCTGGGAAATACGTTTCCGTCTGTCGATGCCGGCAATACGCAGCGCAGCACGTTCAACAATGGCCTGGCTTTCTTTGCCCAGGACGACTTCCGGGTATCCCCGACGTTCACGCTGAACTACGGCATGCGCTGGGAGTATTTCGGTCCGCTGGGCGAAAAGAACAACCTGCTTTCGAACCTGGGACAGGACGGCAATCTGGCCATGGTCGGGACCGACGGACTACACGGCGCCTACAATCGCGATCTCAACAACTTCGGCCCGCGGGTGGGTTTCGCCTGGAACGCATTGGCAAAAACGGTCGTGCGCGGCGCCTACGGAATCTATTACGACTACATCCCGCAGGACCTGTTGATCGCCAATTTCACCAACTCCGCCGGGTTGGCCACGAATCCGATTGGGCCGCAGGCCGTGCTCTCGCTGAGCAATTCCTACGACTCTACGGCATGGAGCGGCATCAATCCCACGAATACGGTGGTCAGTCCGATTCCCCCTCCGTATCCGCCGTCGCAAGCGGACATATTCTTCACCCCGCGGAATCTCGTGACTCCGTACTCGCAAAACTGGAATGTGAACGTGGAGCGGGAACTCGCTGCGAGTGTGGCGCTGCAACTGGGCTATATCGGGAGCAAGGGGACAAAGCTGGTGCGATTGCGCGATGCCAACCAGCCCGATGTGAACGGGAACCGTCCGAATCAAAACTATGGGTTCATGGACGAATTTGCGACCATCAGCGCGTCGAACTACAACGCTTTGCAGGCCACGCTGCGCAGCCGCAATTGGCACGGTCTTTCCGGGTTTGCGGGATACACGCTCTCGAAATCGCTGGATGACGCCTCCGACGGAATCGACTTCAACTTCGCCACCGTCGCGATACCGCAGGATTCCAACAATCTCGCCGCCGAACACGGGCCGTCAAACTTCGACACCCGACAGCGCTTTACAGCCGCGTTCACTTATCAGTTGCCCCGCTTCGGTGGTCCGAAGCGCTGGACCGAGGGCTGGCAGGTGAACACGATCATCACCCTGCAGAGTGGCCGCCCGGTGCCAGTCGTCAATGCGGACGACACCAGCGGAGCCAGCTTCGACCAGTTCCCCAGCCCATCGAACTTTCACCAGCGCCCCAACCTGATCCCGGGGCAGCCCATCGTCAATTCGAACTGGGCCTCGGGTCCGGATACGATCGGCTACCTCAATGGCAACGCATTCGCGGACCCGCCTCTCGGAACCTTTGGCACGCTCGGGCGCAACGTGATTTATGGTCCGCACTTCCGGAACATGGATTTTGCGCTTACCAAAAACACTCCGCTCACGGACCGTATCAGCCTGCAACTGCGGGCGGAATTCTTCAACATTTTCAATCATCCGAATTTTGCCTTGCCGAATTTCTTCGTGAGTCCGGGATCCGCGAATCAGGGGCTGATTACCCAGACTCCCGACCAGGCGCAGACCAATCCGGGGCTGGGGGGCGGGGGGCCGCGGGTGATTCAGTTGGGAGCGAAGTTCTTGTTCTAGTGGGATCTCGGGAAAGTCAACAGCCCCACTTCTCGCGAAGAACGCGAGAAATGGGGCACCCTCGAGTGTCAGGGGCGTTGAGCGACGTCTTTGGCTATGCGTGGCAGAACTGCTCTGAGCAGGGCTTCGAACGTCGTCTTGACGCGCTCGCCGGTTTCCATCACTTCGGCGTGCGAGAGCGGCTGGTCGAGGATGCCTGCTGCCATGTTGGTGACGCAGGAAATGGCGAGCACCTTGATCCCCATGTGGCGCGCAGCAATCACCTCGGCCACCGTGGACATTCCCACCAGGTCCGCGCCAATCCGGCGCAGATATTCGATTTCTGCGGGAGTCTCGTAGCTTGGGCCGAGCAGTCCGGCGTAGACGCCCTCGTGCAACGCCATCCCCAGCTTACCCGCCTCTTCGCGCGCAATCTCGCGATATTCGCGGGCGTAGGCGTGGGTCATATCGGGGAACCGGACGCCGAAGCGGTCGTCGTTGGCGCCGACCAGCGGATTGGCTCCCTGCAGGTTCATGTGGTCGCGGATCAGGACCAGCGCGCATTGCGAGTAGCTGAGGTTGATGCCGCCGGCGGCGTTGGTCAGGATCACAGCGCGAATTCCCATGCGCCCGAACATGCGAACGGGGAAGGTCACTTCCTGGGCTGAATATCCCTCATAAAGATGGACGCGTCCTTGCATCGCAGCAACCGGGACTTTGCCGACGTTGCCAAGTACCATCTGCCCGGCATGGCCGATGGCCGTCGAGCGCGGGAATGCGGGGATGTCGGCATAGGGAACGCGGGCCGCGTCGGTGAGCGCGTCGGCGAATGCGCCGAGGCCGGAGCCGAGGACGAGGCCGATACGCGGTCGCAGTGGCGTTCGGGAGAGGATCAGCTGTGCGGCCGAGTCGGCAAGCGCAAAGAGATCAGGCATAGGTTACAGGTCGCCGTCGGCCAGATGGCGACCGTGGCCGTTGCGGTCCAGCCAATCATACAGAAATGTCTGATAGAGGTAAGACGCCACGATTTCCTCGCCGAGTTCGTGCGTCTCCGTGCAGATAAAAGGCACGCGCAGACCGGCGAGCACGGCGATCAGAGATTGCGTGATGCGGTTCGGATTCGCGCCGCGGTAGGGATATTCGGACTTGATCTCGGTCAGTGAAGCCGTGATGACCAGCAGGCTGTGCGGACGTTCGCTCATAAGGCGCAAGCGACTGATGAAGACGGTCCGATTCGTGGTGAAGGATTGAATCAGGTCAGCGAGGTCTTTGCGTTCGACCACGCACGAGTCTTCCATGCCCTTGACGGAATAGTCACCGAGAGGCAGGGCGCGGTGTTCGATGCGGGCGAACCATCCCTTGAAGCGGCGGAAGGAGAGCGGGTTCTGTTCGCGGGTGTCGACGATGGCCACGGGCAAGGGCGTGTGGAGTTGCGTGCCTCCGCGCTCGGCTAGCACGGGTAAGGTGGGAGGGGGAACGGGCGTGGCTTGCATGGTCCATGCGAGCGGAGACGGGATTAGCGTTCGTTTGCGCGGCATGGGGTTATGTTCGTTTTCCCCCGTCCACCTCAGGGGCTAAAGCCCTTAGAGGAAAAAGTATGGCTCTCGCGCAGCGCTAAAAGCGTTGCGCCACCCAAAATCGCCTTTCAAAACTTCTTTTCGAACCTGGCAAAGGCGGTTTCGAGCTTCCATTGCTCGCGGGCGCGCTCGTTGGCGGCGAGAAACCTCGCGCAGTCCGGGGACGGCTTCTCTTCGGTTGCAGAATCGGCCGCGCAGGCAGCGACGGGACGAAACGCGACCTTGGTTTCCGCCCAAAAACTTTGGCCCGGCAGGAAGCTGTGTTCGAGGCTCTGCCGTGTCATGCGCTTCAGTTCGGTGTAGGGCAGGCGATAGCCCTCAACGGCGCGCAGATATTCATGGGTCATGTCGGAGCGAGCGACGCCTTCATCGTCGGTCGCAATCGCGACCGGGACGCCGTATTTCATATAAATCGGGAGGGGATGGTCGTCGCCGCTGACGCCAAGAATCTGGTCGTTGGACGTCAGATTAATTTCGACAAGTACGTTGCGGACCGCCATCTCCTTCATCAAGCCGATAGGATCCTTCTCCAGCATCACATC
>JBARBI010000334.1:0-2428 GCA_049792875.1 Candidatus Sulfotelmatobacter sp. | reverse complement strand
CCTGGGTACTCAGCTGGGGTTCTCATGCCGAGGCGCTCGCACCCGACGAACTCCGCCGGAACGTCAGGGCATCGGCGCTCCAGTTGGCTAAACTTCACCGCTGAGGCCTTTCAGAAGAGCACTTTCTCCTCCTCGGACACCCATTGACCGAGGACGCCCTGTAACCTTGGCGCCATGTATCGTAACAAGCGGCAACTCGTCTATTCTCCCTCTGACCTGACTCACAGATGTTCGAGCATGCGCATGGCTGGTGCTCGGACAACCGCGCGTCGTTCAGAGAAATCACGTGATTCCATCGTTCAGGACAAAGGAATTCCGGGTATCGCGAGCGTCCCGTGCTGCACGATCGACTCCCTGCGCCGTGTGAACCTCTACTCCCTTCTGTTGCAGGAGCACTGGATGGCGTGGAAGCAGTCACGACTGAATTGACTCAGCATACTTCTATAGCCATAAAGTATTTTCCAAACTCCCATACCGCTAAATGCGATTCTCGGTCGTCACAGAAAGCGCGACGTCCACCGGATCAGCCGAGCAGTGCTTTACCCTCCCGGCACATCAAACCCCATGCAACATTCGCCTACCAGTCACACGTGCGCTGTAAGTTCCGCGGCGCGTGGCGGCGAGTCACGGAGACCTTCATTCGGGAGCGGTGTGTCGTTTCGCGAGGCCAAATTATTCTGACCATTCTGCCCACGCAATGCTCCGAAACATCCACAACATCTACGATGTTCTTCCTGGGAGCGGCAAACGGTCTGCCCTGCTAATCGCTTGCGCAGCAGAATACGCATGGACCAAGTCAGAGGCAGGCCTTAAGATGAGAAAGCTCAGGCCGGCAGTTGAACAATTAACGCAATTTCTTGACCGTCTTTCTATTCGATTTGAAATAGTCGATCCGACTGGCGAAAGCGCCACCGATGACAGTGCTGGCGAAAGCGCCGCAAAGCGGAGCATATTTGATTTCGCTTGGGATGCATACCTGATCACAACAGATGATCCCTGTGATGGACTCCGCATCGCCAATAGCTTGTCCGGTACCAAACCGGATCGTTGCTTCATCGAAGCGCCTGATCTGAATTCCGTTTGTTCGGCAACTAGACAGATGAAGTGGATTCTCCGCCACGATGATCAGAAGTATGCCCTGCTTGACCGATTTTTTTTCATTCGGCGTTCGCAGCCATGGAGGAAATCCTTTGAGGATGGGATTTGCGAAACAAACCAGATCCTATCGTCAGCTGACGTGCGCATCTGACACCACATGCAGCGCCCGGCCCCATTCCACCATACATCAAATACCGTGAGCACTGATACAGATCTGCAACAAAGAATCGAAGCCCTCGAAAGGGAGAATAGGGCTCTGCGTGACGCAGGTGCCCGCCCCGGAAAGGAGAACGTCATTGTCGTTACCGAGGGGACTTTTAAGGGACATCCGACCATCACGCTCGAGGTGGGAGGTCGTCCATTCACGCTCGGCGTGCGCAAGGCGGCGGTGGTATTACGCTGCGTCGATGAGGTGCGAAGATTTGTTAGCCGCCACAACGCGGAGATCAAGGATTGGGAAATCGTCCGAGGAAGCGCGGCTACTGATCAAGCAGGCGGACGCGCGGATTTACAGATTTGAGGGCGCCAGGATCGGCTCAATCGACGGGTTACATGACCAGGAGTCTGCAACAACCGAAAGACACTTCCGCCGAACCGACATCTTCTCCCGTTGAGCGCTCACTACCTCGCGCGTCGATCTCTCACGTCGTTACCACGAGTATGAGGATACGCAGCTTCTCGGGATGGTCTCGAGTTTCATGTATTTAGCAAACACTCAAGGTATTCCCCGATGCCTAAGCCACATCCCACGCCTTCAAACCCGACGCCCGACTTGGTACTGACTTCACTCCTCGAACCCTTCGCGCAACTCGCCGAGGGAAAGCGAGACCTCCTGCGTGAGGTGTTGCAGATCTATGTGACCAAAAACGCTGCTTCCCGTACCGAGCTGGAGAAACGGCAGCGCTTAAGCGCCCTAATCAGCAGCTACGCCAAAGGCGACGAGGATTAGTCATGATCCTGAGCGAGCTCATCCTCTCCAACTTCCTCGTCTTCCACGGCGAACAGAAGCTCACTTTCCCCAGCGACGAGGCGCAGAACGTCACTCTGATCCTTGCTAACAACAACTCCGGCAAGACGAGCATTATTCGTGCTTTGAAATTTCTCTTCTATGGCTCGAAGGCGCTGGCCCTAAACCGCGTGAGCGGCCGCCCCTCCACCGTGATTTCTGAGCGGGCCGGCCACGAGACGCCAGTTGGTCAAGACCTCGAAGGCTGGGTCGATCTCCAATTCATGCTTGGTGACCAGACCTATCGATTTCGCCGCACTGTCACGGCGACCATGACCCGCGACGGTCTGGATCAAGGCACCGAGCAGCTTACAGAGTTTATCG
>JBARBI010000333.1:0-6589 GCA_049792875.1 Candidatus Sulfotelmatobacter sp. | reverse complement strand
AACCAGATCCAGATTTCCTACCTTGCAGGCACCGGCAGTTCGTCCGCAAACACCAGCGCGCGGATCAACGTGATCTCGGATTCGCGCGCGAGTTCGGCGTACCAGTTCTCGTACTCAAGCCAGTGCTCGCAGGGGCAATGTTTCGCCCACCTCTCATCAATCTCCAACACGATCGGCACGCCTGAAAACTACACCTTCGCGTATGCCGCCAACCAGTCTCTGGTCTCACCCTTCAATTCCAGCTCCTACGGGACCTGGGCATTCCTGCAATCGGTCACGGTTACCGGGCTCGGCATCGCGCACCAGTTTCAATACGATGGGAGCGGCGAAATGACGCAGTTGACCACTCCCCTCGGCGGCGTGCTCCAGTGGACCTACCGTTCGTTTCAGTATGGCACCGGTGTCAGCCTACGCGAGGTTCAGTACCGGTATGTGCCGATGCTTGCGGGCACGGAGTGGTATTTCTGGGGCAACGATTCCTACGACGAGACGCAGCCGTTCCACTACTGGACGGCGATTGCCGACACGCAGGCGCAAGCGTACAAGCAGTGGGTGTTCTATGCTAACTCGTATTGGTACTCGGTGCCGAGCGGAGCTGATATGGTCGCTTTGGTCTGGCGCTACCAGGAGTGGGGTGCCACGAACTTCGCTACCTTGCTAAAGCTCTACGCGTACGCGATCGACTCATTGGGACAGCCATACACCTCTCAGGTGACAACCTACCCTGACTTTGGACCCATCGGAGGAGGTCCGACGGGCCTCCCTTACACGGTCACCAACCAAACCCTCGATATCTACGGCAACCTCACCCAGATGCAGGTGTACGACTACGGTAACACTTCGCAGACGCCGACCCGCACCTACAACTTCACGTACATCACCAACTCGTCCTACACGTCGCTCTACATCCGCAACCGCCTCCTCTCGGCCACGGTGACGACCAGCGCGGGAAACACCACGCTGATTTCGAACACTTACGACAGCGCCGCGCTGCAAGCTGTCACCACCCCGCTGCACGACTCGAATTACGGGACCAGCTTCACCACCCGCGGTAATGTCACCACGTCCGTAAACCTCGGCACGTCCAAAAGCCAAAGCTATTATGTCACAGGCGCGGTCTACCAGACCCAGGACGCCATGGGCAACACGGTTACCGTATCGCCGGCTTCGTCTAGCAACAATGTATTGCCTGGGGTGGTGACGCCGAACAGCAATTCCAGCCTGGCCACCAGCTTGAGCTATGCCAGCTCCTTTGCCGCGACATCGGTTACCGGACCGAACGGCGCCGCCAGCTCTACGACCTACGACGCCTATGGCCGGCCGCAGTCTTCCACCATCCCGGATGGCGCCGTGACGAACTACACGTATGCCTACTACACCTCTGGCGGTCAGAATTCCCAAACGGCGACAGTCAATAATGGCGTGGCAAACCAGTGGAAAGAGACCATTCTCGATGGTTTCGGCCGCACGACTAGCGTGCTCACCGGCAACGGCAGCACGACTGTTTCCGAAGCGGATACGCAGTACGCTCCCTGCGCGTGTTCGCCGCTCGGCAAGGTCTCCGCAGTGTCGATGCCCTATGCGCCTGGAGGGACACCGGTGTGGACCCGTTACAGCTATGACAGCTCCGGCCGCACCGTGACCATCGTCAAGCCCGATGGGGCCAGCACGACCACATACGCCTATGCCGCCAATCAGACCACCGTCACCGATCCGACGGGCAAATGGAAGACTTTCACCAGCGACGCCTTCGGCAACCTGCTCACGGTCACCGAGCCGGACCCCAGCAGCAACAATGGCGGCACCGTTGCCACCAACTATACGTACAACAGCGTGAACCAGTTGACTCAGGTCTCCATGCCGCGCGCCGGCACTACCCAGACCCGCACCTTCCAGTGGAGCGGCACCGACCTGACCAGCGCTACGAACCCCGAGAACGGCACCGTCACCTATACATACGACGGCGCGCACCACGTCCTGACACGCACTGACGCAAAGCAGATGCGAACGCAATACAGCTACGACATTTACGGCCGGCTGCTCGTTGCGCAGCACGGCACTTGGTCGGGCGGTCAGTTTACCCCCGACCCGACGCAGTTGGTCCAGTACTATTGGGACCAAGACCCGCAAGCCTACTTTTACGGCACCTACGGTTTTCCGAGCACCAACACGGCAGGCCGACTGGCGGGAGTGTCGTTCGCGAACTCAACCGTCTCGTGGAATGAGAGTACGGCGCCGTACCAGTTATTCTACATGTTCGGCTACAATCAGGCGGGGCGGGTGATCGCCCAAGATCTCCGGCTGCTAAGCGTCTATAGTGGTGGTTCCTGGGGGAACGACATCTACGCCAGCTACAATTGGGACAATCTGGGACGGATGACGCGCATGAATTATCCGCTCAACGGCCCAAAGAACACCATGACGTACGACGCCATGAGCAACTTGACCTCAGTCAACCAGGCTCCTTGCCAGACGTGGAATGCGGCATACCTTTTTTGCAATACGTGGGGCACGCCAGCTACGCTGGCAAGCGCCTCATATAATCTTGTGGGACAGCTGACCGGCCTCAACTATTCGGGCGGATTTGGCCAGGAAACCCGCGGCTACAACAGCATGCTGCAGTTGACCAGCATCGCCAGTCCCCAGGTGAACATGACGTACACGTATTCGGCGACGCAGAATAACGGGCTGATTGTGTCGTCGTCGGACGCGGTGACGGGCGAGAACGTGGGCTACACGTACGATTCGCTGAACCGGCTGATTGCGGCCGCAACGACTGGGACGACGGGCGTGCAATGGGGCGACTCGTACAGCTACGACGGGTTTGGCAACCTGACGTCCAAGGTGGTGACCAAAGGCACGGCACCGCAGGTTTATCCACAGTTCAATTCGGCCACCAATCAGGAATGGACGGCCAACGATAACGGCTTTGACGCCAACGGCAACTGGCTCGGACCGGGTCCGTCGAACCCGTACACCTGGAACGTGGAGAACCAGTTGGTGTCGGAGGGATACGTGGATGCCTCCGGCAATCGGATCTCGTACACCTACGATCCTTGGGGCCAACGCGTATTGCAGTTCGCTCAGTTCCAAGCGGCGGCTCCGACGACGTGCTCAGTTGACTTTTACAGCATTACCGGGCAACGGCTTGGAACCTACACTTGCCATTACATGCAGTACGGTGTTCCGCTGGGCTACACTCAGGTGTCGATTAACCAATTCTTCGGCAGCCGTCGGCTGGTCGCGATGGACCGGCTGGGGAGTGTGCGTTACAACCAGAACGGATCAATCGCCTACTTTTCATGGGGCGAAGAGCGGACCACGACTGCAAACGGCACCGACAAATTCGGCACGTACTTCCGCGACAGTAGTAACGGGTTCGATTATGCCCGTGCGCGATACTATAATTCCAACTTCGGGCGATTTCTGAGCCCGGATCCGGCGGGTAGCGCGCATAGCGCCGACCCGCAGACTTGGAATCGATACTCATACGCCGGAGGTGACCCAGTGAATCGGGGCGATCCAACAGGATTGGATACGATAATAGTGCAGCGGCCCACGAGCTGTACGGTCTATGCTGCAGATAATACAACGTGTCTGGTCAGTGCTCCTATCCCTTTTCCTGTTTGTTGGTCAAACACGAGCATTAGTGAGGAACCCGTCTGGGACTGCTTTGGCGAGGGATCTGGCTTAAATAACCCACCCCCGCCGCCGCGTCCAGATCCTTGTCCCGGAATCGCGCAGCTGATTTGGAACACAATCGCCGGAACGGGGATGCCCGGAAACAAGAGTCTCCTGACACGAGTGGTACAACAGATCACCGGTAGTCCTTCACAATTCGACGGCCACCAAGAAGAGATCGACACCTATCGAAACCGCCTTAAGAATCTCAGGAGGCAATGGCAGAACCATGACTGCGATGATCCGGACGATCCCCCATATGGGACGAATCAATGGATTGACGAGACGGCGCCTGGCTTACTAAGGCAGTACAACCTGGAGAATCAACAGTTCTTGAATGACCTGACCAGCCTAGCTTCGGGCGCTGGCTCAATTGTAGTTCTGATGCAGGCCGAATTGCTCTTCGGTTCGATTGCAGAGTATATCGGCTCCCTGGGCGGGTCCCGGGAGCTAATTTTCGCCGCACTGTGATGGAACAGCGTTTGGAAGTGTCCCATTGGAGGTCCGGGCTGGAAATCTTAAGCTTGGACCTTGTCCGGCCAATGTACGACGAACTCGGAATCCGCATTCCGCAGGAGGAGAAATTGCGTGGAGTTGCCAGGGACAGCCTGTACGGCGTCGCTCGGGAGGCGACTCTGGGCGAAGGCAGGCACGCGGTTCTTCGCGATTTCCATACGGAGGAGGTGGCATTTCTCCTGACTGCGTTGGGTGGAGCGCTTGGGGTCGATGCAGTACGGGAGTTCGAACACTGGGTTCGGTATGTGGTATGCACGGATCCGCCGAATCCTTGGATACTCTATCAGGATTTGTTCGGTATCTGGGCCTCGAGGTTCCGGAAATCTGGTAAGGACCACCTAAACTTGTCAGCGAATCCCGTTGCTATAGAGGTGAGGTTTCGCTCGGCGTGTGACCTAGCTAGCCAGGCAGCCGTTCTGGACCAGCAACGCCGAAAGCCCCTTTCCGATTGGGATTTTCGGCTATTCGTGGCACACGGCGGGCTGGAGATCCCCCAGGGCTCGGACTTCTTCCCGTTTGCGGACGCCGTCCTTCTCATCATTGCGATGGCAAGGTTTCAGAGCTTTTGGCAGTGGTTGGTTTCGTCAATTGGCGCCCCAGACTTGAGTTCTATAGAATCCGCGGCAAGAGAGCGTGCGGAAACCAGGGGTAAGCCGTTCTACCCCATCGAGATGCTACGGCTTCGGGCGTAAAGGAACCAGTGGCATCCATGATAGGAGACGAGCAAAGTTACCGTACGAAGAGTGGTGCCGATCTTGTTGCGACACTGAATGCTCCAACTCCCTGGCTGATCTGCTCACTTGTTCACAAGTTCTCACCCGAGTGGAATAAGGTGTAACTAAGTTGCCATGTCTAGCCGGATTAAAGTACTAGCGATCATATCGCTTACGGTAGGACTCTGCGAAGCCGCCGCCGACGCAATATGCAAGAATTCTCCTATGCCCCGAGATCATGCAGCTGTAGGAGAGTTCAACAGCCCAGAATGCGAGGACGGAGGTAACCGAGATTTCCATTTTGACTCCCGACTGCAACCCAGTGTATCCAAATTTGTCTCCACTGGCGACCTTTCTTGCATCCGTTTCCATTTCAAAGCCCCGGACGTGCCCAGCTGGGCCGCCTCCGGGGCCAAAGAACCGAGATTTTCCCCATTTCGAAGCACTCTTTCGGACACATCTCCCGTCAACGCCCTCCGTCGCCCAAATTGCTTTCGCCTTCCCGCCGAGCCTACCCTGCTGGCAGCGGTAAAGCCTCCATCCGCCGCACCATCCCAGCAAACAGGCTCTTCGTGAGGTGGCTCTCCGCCAGCATTAGCCAGTAGTACCGCGCGTGCTTGACCAGCCTGCCCCCCGTCTTAACCAGCCGTTGCTGCAAACTGGTCAGCGACCAGTTCTCGATCTTCTTCGGCAACGCCAACCTCCGCCACAGATTTCCCAAGTTGTAGGCGATCAGGCTAAGCCAGAGCCGCACTTCATTCGACCTGAACCGGTGACAACTCAGCCGCGTCATCTTCACCGCCTGCTTGCCTTCCTTGATCCACTGCTCCGCCGTCCCCCGCTTGTTGTAGAACCTTACCACCGCCCGGCTCGGCGTCTCCAGATTGGTGACGATGAACCCTATACGCGGGAACAACTCCCCTGCGTGATGCTCGACCTTTGCCACTACTCGCCGGGCCGTCTTCCAACTGGCTGCCTTGTAGAGAAAGCCTTTGTACCACACGAACGGTTTATGGCTGGGACGCCCCACCGGGCGCGGCAGCAGTTCCGCCACATCCAGTTCCAGGTTCTCATTAGCCGGGATGCGGATAGCGTACTTCACGCCCCGGCTTTCCAGCGCTTCGTAAATCTCCGGTTTGGCGAAGGCGGCGTCGGCGCGAAACACAACTTCCTTGCCCAGTTTCTGCTGCCGTTCAATCTCGGGAAGCAACAGTTCTTCCCAGTCTTCGGCACTATGCACGTTGCCGGGGCGCAGTTTTGCCGCCAGACAGTCGCCTTCCCGATTGAACAACAAGAGCGGGTGATAGCAGGTGGACTCGAAGTGCCCGTTGTACGCGCTATTCTCCTGCTGACCGTACACCGGGATCTCAGTCGAGTCCATATCCAGCACGACCCGCTGTTGCGCATCGATGGCCTCTACCTTGCCGATGAGTTCGCGGTTGATGCGGACCAGACTGGCGAAGTTCTGCTCCTCGGCCAGCATCTCGGTCTCGAACGTCTGCAAGCGGGAAGTCAGCGCCACGCCACGATCCCAAGTCTTCTCCGAGCCGATCAACCGGAACGTCGGATCTTGCGCGAGTCGTTCGGCGTCGTTGACATCCTCATAGCCTGCGATGCGGCTGTAGACGGACTGCCGGAATAGATCGGCGAACGGAAGTTGCGTATTCTTCCCGCGCCGT